>DATGOR010000326.1:0-7594 GCA_035305805.1 Vicingaceae bacterium
AAAAAAAATAAGCATAGTGAAAAAGGTATTTTTATTAATAGTGGCTTTTGTTTTAATAACAACAGCTGTTAACGCTCAAAACGGAACAGTAAGAGGATTTATATATAACGAAAAAACAGGAGAAGCAGAAATTGGTGCTACTGCCTTTTTGAAAGGAACCACCATGGGAGCAGCATCTGATGTAAATGGTTTCTATTCTATAAGTAAAATACCTGCGGGAAAATATACTTTAGTGGTAACATCTTTAGGATTTGATACAGTTACTTTTAACATTAGTGTAGGAGCTAATGAAATTGTCAATCAAAAGGTGTATTTAAAAGAAGGAGCTTTAATGCTAAATACTTTTGAATTATCAGCCGATAAACAAGAGTCAAAAACAGAAGTGAAAATGTCCGTTGCCAAAGTAACCCCTAAAGAAATAAAATCATTACCCTCAATAGGAGGAGAGCCTGATATTGCTCAGTATCTACAAGTGCTTCCCGGTGTTGTGTTTACAGGAGACCAAGGGGGACAGTTGTATATCAGAGGAGGTTCTCCGGTACAAAATAAAGTATTGTTGGATGGAATGATTATATACAACCCTTTTCATTCTATTGGATTGTTTTCCGTTTTTGATACCGATATTTTAAAAAGTGCTGACATTTATACCGGTGGATTTGGTTCTGAATACGGAGGAAGAGTTTCTTCTATCATGGATATAACCACAAAAGATGGCGATAAAAAACGATTAAGAGGAAAAGTTTCAGCCAACACATTTAGTTCTAAACTAACTTTTGAAGGGCCAATTGCTAACAGCAAGAAAGATGAAGGCGGTGCCACCACTTTTGTTTTATCGGCAAAGCATTCCTACCTTAATGAATCTTCTTCCATGTATAAGCCTTATTTTGAGGGATTAAGTTCTGAGAATGCTAGAGGTATTGATACTGCGGGGCTACCTTATAACTTTACTGACCTTTATGGAAAAGTAACTTTCGGAGCAAGTAATGGAAGTAAATTTAGTTTGTTTGGATTTAATTTTCAGGATGGTGTTGATTTCCCCGGAGTTTCTAATTTAGAATGGAAGTCTTCCGGAGGTGGTGCTAATTTCGTGTTTATTCCGGCATCTACCAGAACGTTGATTGATGGAGTAGTAGCATTTTCTAATTACGAAATTCAATTGAATGAGGCTGATGAGAACCCTCGCTCTAGTGCTATAAACGGTTTTAACGTTGGTATGAATTTTACTAGCTTTTCAGGAGATAATCAGTTCAAATACGGATTTGAAGTATTAGGATTTAAAACGGATTATCAATTTACCAATTCTGTAGGAAGACTCATCCAACAAAACGAAAACACTACAGAACTTGCAGGTTACTTGAACTATAGGATTAATGCTGGTAAATCGGTAATTGAACCCGGATTAAGAGTGCAACATTATGCTTCTTTATCCAATACTTCTATAGAACCACGCTTGGGATATAAATATAATTTATCTGACAACATCAGATTAAAACTAGCAGCCGGTATGTATTCTCAAAACTTAATTAGTGCTAATTCAGACAGAGATATTGTTAACTTATTCTACGGATTTTTATCAGGTCCGGACAACTTGCCGGAAACATTTACCACTGAAGATGGTGAAGAAAAAGAAGTGGGACATAAATTACAAAAAGCCAATCATTTGATTACGGGAGTAGAACTAGACGTTGCTAGAAATTTAACTTTAAACATAGAAGGATACATGAAATGGTTCACTCAGTTAACCAACACCAATAGAAACCAAGTATTTAATGAAAATGATCCGTCAGCGGCCGATAAAGAAGATATCTTTAAAAAAGAATTTATTATTGAAACAGGAGAGGCTTACGGTATAGATTTAAGTGTGAATTATCAAACAGCTAGAGTAAACTTAAATGCTGTTTATTCACTTAGTAAAATCGATCGTTGGGATGGATTAACTGCTTACAATCCTGTTTTCGATAGAAGACATAATGTTAACCTAGTAGGAACTTATACCTTAGGAAAAAACCTAAATTGGGAGATAAGTGCTCGTTGGAATTTAGGTTCCGGTTTCCCATTTACTCAAACACAGGGATACTACGAAGGAATGTCGTTCACTTCAGCTGACCAAAGTTATACCACATCTAATGGAGATTTAACGTTACAATTAGCTAATCTTAATGAAGGAAGACTACCTTATTACCATCGTTTGGATTTAAGTGTTAAAAGAAGCTTCTTGATTAGTAAAAATTCTACTTTAGAAGTAAATGCAGGAGTTACCAACGTGTATAATAGAAATAATATTTTCTATGTAAACAGAGTAACTGCACAAGAGGTTTATCAGTTGCCTCTACTTCCTAGTTTCGGAATGAGTTTGACCTTTTAAAATAACTAAAAAAATAGTTTTTACCTAAACGGTTGTAGGTATTAAAAAAAATGATAAATTTGCAGCCGTTTTAATCAAAAAATATATAAACATGTATGCAATCGTAGAAATAGCAGGGCAACAATTTAAAGTTGAGAAAGACCAGCAAATTTTCGTACACCGATTAGAAGAAAAAGAAGGAAGCAAAGTTGCTTTTGACAATGTTCTTTTAATTGACAACAACGGAAAAGTAAATGTTGGCGCCCCAGCTATAGCAGGTGCAAGCGTATCTGCTAAAGTGTTAGAGCACTTAAAAGGAGACAAGGTAATTGTTTTCAAGAAAAAAAGAAGAAAAGGATATAAGGTAAAAAACGGACACCGTCAGTTTTTAACTAAAATCCAAATTGAAGCTATCTCTGAAAAAGGAGCTGCTAAAAAAGCTGAAGAAAAAACGGCTGCTAAAGAAGAGCCTAAAGCTGCTACTAAGACAGCTGAAGCTAAAGAAGCAAAACCGAAAACTACAACAGCTAAAAAAGCAACTACAACAAAAAAAGCTGCTCCAAAAAAAGAGACTAAAAAAGAAGAAAAATAATATTAACCTTTTTTTAATTGTTCTTTGAATAATTAAAAAAATAAACCTTTATATCATGGCACATAAAAAAGGAGTTGGTAGCTCGAAAAACGGTAGAGAATCGCATAGTAAACGATTAGGAGTTAAGATTTTTGGCGGTCAGGCTGCAGTTGCAGGGAACATTATCGTTCGTCAAAGAGGAACTAAACATAATCCGGGCGAAAACGTTGGGGTTGGAAAAGACCATACTTTGTTTGCTCTTACCGATGGAATTGTTACCTTTAAAAGAAAGAAAGACAACAAATCTTATGTTTCTGTTGAGCCTATCAACGCTTAAATAAACAAAGATAAAAACTAATAACTCCTGTATTTATTTTATATAGATATAGGAGTTTTTTTTTATAATTATATTATTTTTTTAGTAATCAGTTATGTTACAAGTTAATTTCATTAGAGAAAATAAAGATTTAATCATCAAAAGATTAGCAAAAAGAAATGCTGATTTTACTACTACTATTCAACAAGTATTAGAGCTAGATGAAAGCAGAAGAAAAACACAACAAGATTTGGATAACATTTTGGCTGAAAGTAACTTGTTAGCCAAGCAAATTGGTGAACTTTTTAAAGAAGGAAAAACCGATGAAGCCAATTCATTAAAAGCTAAAACAGCAGAATTAAAAGAAAAATCCAATCTTTTAAAAGACCAACAAAACCAATTACAGGAAGAACTTAATAAAAATTTATATTTAATTCCTAATGTCCCCAACGAATTAGTCCCTAATGGGAAAACCGATGCCGATAATGAAGTGGTTTTTGAAAATAAGTTACAAGTTAGTTTAGATTCTAACAACCAATTACCACATTGGGAATTAACTAAGAAATATGACTTAATTGACTTTGAATTAGGTGTGAAAATTACCGGTGCAGGATTTCCGGTTTACAAGGGGAAAGGAGCTAAGTTACAAAGAGCTTTAATCAATTTCTTTTTAAATGAAGCTGAAAAACAAGGTTATCAAGAAATTATTCCACCATTAATGGTAAACGAAGCTTCCGGGTATGGTACCGGACAATTACCTGACAAAGAAGGTCAAATGTACTATGTGAATGAAGACGATATGTACCTTATTCCAACCGCTGAAGTGCCAATTACCAATATTTATAGAGATGTCATTTTAAAAGAAGAAGATTTTCCTATAAAAAATGTGGGATACACGCCCTGTTTTAGAAGAGAAGCCGGTTCTTATGGAAAGGATGTTCGTGGATTAAATCGCTTGCACCAGTTTGATAAGGTAGAGATTGTTCAAATTCAGCATCCTGAAAAATCTTACGAAACCTTAGAAGCTATGGTAGAGCAAGTAAAAAGCTTATTAAATCAATTAGGATTGCCTTATCGTATCGTTCGTCTTTGTGGTGGCGATTTAGGCTTTACTTCTGCTATGACTTACGATTTTGAAGTGTTTTCTGCAGCCCAAGAAAAATGGTTGGAAGTAAGCTCTATTTCAAATTTTGAAAATTTCCAAGCTAACCGATTAAAATGTAGGTATAAAGACAAAGATGGCAAAACACAATTGGTGCATACACTTAACGGAAGTGCCTTAGCATTACCGAGAATTATGGCCGCATTACTAGAAAATAATCAAACAAACGAAGGAATAAATATTCCGGACGTATTGTTGCCCTTTACTGGTTTTAACCTTATAAAATAAACTATTATGAAAACTTTTTTTGCAGCTATTATTAGCGTTACTACTTTATTATCAATAAGCTCTTGTGGAGAAGATTACACGAATGAGATTGGACATGTTGACGGATTAATTAAAATTTTAGATGCATCCGAAGAAGTTTTGCATGATGTGGATACTGCTACACTTTTTGAAATGACTGATTTTATAAGAAAATCGATTAAAAAGATACAATCTAAAGGCGATACACTTACCAAAGAAGCTGCTATAGAAGCCGACCAATACATTGGTAAGTTAAAAACGCTGTATAATTTGACTAAAAACTACCACGCGTATCAAAATGAAATTAACAATGTTCGCCAGCAATTAAATAACCTAAAACAAGATTTGAATAATGGATTAATTCCCAAAGATAAGTTTCCGGAGTATTACCAAAACGAACAAAATGGGGTTATTTTAATCAATGATAAAATCAATCATGCTACCAATGGTATGAGCGATAGATTGGAGAAGATGAAAGCTAATAAGGCCAACTTTGAAAAACTAATTGACGACCCTGCATCTTATATGAGTTATTATAAAAACAATGCTTCATCTAATTGAAATTAGTAATTTTAAAGGATTACTAACGTTTATTCATTTATGCAGCTAAAATTTAAAAAATACTACTTTTTTACTCTTTTTGTCCTGTTTTCATTAGGCTCAACCATTTATGCTCAAAATAGAATGGAAACAACAGAACAGTTGGCTGCTCAGTTTTTTGCTAACGAAGAATACGACAAAGCAGTTATTTATTACGAGGACTTATATAACAAAACCCACGAAACTGAATTTTATCAACGTCTTTTGCAATGCTATTTAGTGTTAGAACAATTTAAAGACGCAGAAAAATTAGTGAAGAAGCAGCAAAAAAAGCAACCTTACCAATTGGCATATATGGTAGATTTAGCTACTGTTTACAATGTACAAGGTGACGAAAGTAAGGCTCAAAAAACTTATGAAGATGCCATTAAAATGCTTGCAGCCAACAATCAACAAATTATTGATTTAGCTTCAGCATTCTTAAAAGTAAAAGAATACCAATTTGCTATTAACACTTATTTAAAAGGACGAAAACTATTAAAAGGAACTTACGGTTTTCATTTTGAATTGGCTCAAGTTTATAATCAACAAGGCAAAACCGAAATGATGATTCAAGAATACATCGATATTTTAAATCAACAACCCGGTTATATTCAGAGTGTACAAAATGCTTTGCAAACCAATTTAGGTACAGATGAAGATGGTAAGAAAAAAGACATTTTAAAAACTTCGTTAATAAAGGAAATCCAAAAAAACAGTGATCAAATTGTTTTTTCAGAAATGTTGATTTGGTTATACATTCAAGAATTAAATTTTAAAGGAGCATTTTTGCAAACTAAAGCTTTGGATAAGCGATTTAGAGAATTAGGTAAACGAGTTTATTCGCTTGCCGAATTGTGTATCGAAAACAAAGATTATGAAACCGCCATTGAATGCTATGAGTACGTTATTAATCAAGGAAACCAAAGCAGTTTGTATGTGAACAGTAAAATTCAATTACTACAGGTATATTACCTAAAAATTACCACCACAGCTAGTTACAGTCAGGAAGATGTATTAGCGTTAGAAAAAAAATACGAAAATGCCGTTAAGGAATTAGCTAGTGTTAGTAATGCCCATTTAATGGTAAAAAACTTAGCACATATTAAAGCGTTTTATTTAAGAAAACCACAAGAGGCGTTTGAATTACTCCATGAATTTATGATAAAAACTAGGCTTTCTGACAAGGAAGAAGCTGAATTAAAATTAGAATTAGCTGATATTTATATGTTTATGGGAGATATTTGGGAAGCATCATTATTGTATTCTCAAGTAGAAAAAGATTTTAAACAAGGACAATTAGGAGAGATTGCCAAATTTAAAAATGCAAAAGTTTCTTTTTATACCGGTGATTTCGATTGGGCAAAAGCTCAGTTAGACGTGTTAAAAGCATCTACATCAAAATTAATAGCCAATGATGCTATGAAACTTTCCATTACTATTACTGATAATATTGGTATAGACACCACTAAAGCTCCACTTTTGTTGTATGCTCAAGCAGATTTATTATCCTATCAACATCAATACGATGAAGCATTAAAAGTATTAGACTCTTTAAAAAATACCTACCCGATACACGTTATTGTTGATGACGTATTGTTTAAACAGCACGAAATTTATTTCAATAAAAAAGAGGTGCTTAAAGCCATAGAACAATTAGAAGAAATCACAAAGAGTTTTTCACAAGATTTGTTAGCAGACGATGCTTATTACCAATTGGCTCAAATTTACGATTACGAATTAGGGGACAAAGCAAAAGCTAAGGAATTGTATAAAAAAATAATTTTCGATTATCAGAACAGTATTTATGTGGTAGCAGCCAGAAAACGCTTCAGGGAATTAGATAACGGTATTAAGGTAATAAATATTGATGAAGAAAAATTAGAGTTTGAAACAAACTGATGAACTTAATTGAATGGTTAGAACAACATCAATTGCCTTGTTTATATAAACAAAACTTTGGCATAGATTGCTTCGGATGCGGCATGCAACGAGCATTTATAGCTCTTTTAAAAGGAAATTGGGTAGAAAGTTTTCTACAGTATCCACCACTTATTCCAATGATACTGATGTTGATGCTTTTACCGCTTCACCTGATTTTTAAGTTTAAACACGGAGCTGCTTGGCTCAAATACTTATTTATATTTAATATAAGCGTGGTGCTTATCAACTTTATGATTAAGCTCTTTGGTTAAGCTTTTTTTACAAATTCAGATTTTAAAGACATTGCTCCAAAACCATCTATTTTACAATCAATGTTGTGGTCACCTTCTACTAATCGAATATTTTTCACTTTAGTTCCTGCTTTTACAGGTTTAGGAGCACCTTTTACAGGTAAATCTTTAATAACAACAACAGCATCACCATCTTGCAAAA
>DATGOR010000327.1:0-5141 GCA_035305805.1 Vicingaceae bacterium
GCGACATAAAATAGCAGTCCAAATCCAATAAGGTATAAATTATTTTTAATCAGCGTCATCTTCTTTTCCTATCGATAATACTTCTTTGATTACAAGGTATAATGCCGCAGCTATGGAAACCAAGGCAAATACTATGGTAAAATATGGTTTGGAGGTTTGATATTTTTCATCCAATGCATGACCTGCCCAGCTACCTAATCCGATTATTGCTCCCATTTGAATAGCAATTGCAGAAAACTTTAGGTAAGTATTATACTGTTGCTTCTTGGAGGGTTTCTTTTCTTGTTTCATTAGTAGAAGGAATGTTACCATTGCCCATATTACAAGTTCCTGAGAAGTTAGCTCCGGGCTCAATGGAAAGCTTTTTGGTGTTTATTTCTCCTACAATATCTGCAGAAGATTTTAACTGAAGCAATTCTTCCACATAAATTTTGGCTTTCATCCTTCCGGAAACATCGGCATTTTTGCAAGTAACTTCGCCTTCAATTACTCCTGAATTACCCACCACTAATTTCCCTTGCGATACCAACGTACCGTTTAACGTTCCGTCTATTCGAATATCTCCTGCACAGTTAATAGTTCCGGTTATTTCTGTTCCTTTCTGAATAATGTTAATCTCAGGATTGGTTATTTCTTGCGTCTTAGCCATTTTATTGGAATTTTTGGTAAACATTATACTTCGTTAATTGCGTTCAAAATTAAAAGAATATTTCTAAGTTTCCAATTAATATTTTTTGGAGGTATTTAAAAAAGGTTAATTATTTAAACTTACGTCAAAATTTTTCTTGAAAAACTTTAGGTAATAGGGTATATCCTTGTCTTTGTAAAACAAATTAAAGTTGTCTGAAGAAATGATAAAACTTGGGTATTCTTTTTCATTTAGATCGACCAATGTAGCTTTATTAAGCACAAAGGCTTTGTAATAATTAACTGCGGTTTCATAACCTTTTAACGGTTTAATAATGACAATTTGAGTTTTAGCATCTAAGAAGATACTTTTAACCGGCTCAAAACTTAGCTCACTAAAATTCATTCGATTAAAATCCACTATTTTATTCTTGTAATTATTGAGTTGTTTGTCGGTATTTGGCACTGCCACCACTATCATAAATTCCGTATCGAAAACATGTTTGTAGGGTACTTCTTTTTCTGTTTCAAAGTCAATTTTAATACCTTCTTTCATCATTTTCAATATTTTTTCAGCTTCCGGTTTCGATGCTGATTCGGGATGATTTTCAATGAATGTTTCCAATGTCAATTTAAAGGTATCTCTCGGCATAGTATGTCCAATAGAAAGTGCTGCTAAAAAATCAAATTTATCTTGTATGTGATTGTCAGCAAAAATAGTTTTTGCTCGGTCGCAACGCATTTTCACTTTGTCGTAATGCCTATCTTTAAACAATTCGTAAACAATAGAGTAATAATTATCCACCCTTCTTCTATTTTCCCTTGTAACTTCGTTGTAAGTGGGGTCTAGAATTATTTTAGCATACTCACTTTCAGGATAATTGTTTAGTACCAAGTTCTTATATTTTTGCTCCATTTCATCATCTCTAATTACCAAACTTATTCGGTATAAATTGAACCACGATGGCAGCACGTAGGACGAAGTATCGTAATCGTTCACTAATCTTTCAAAAGACTTAATTGAACTAGGGTAATCCTGAAAATCTTCTTTATAAATATTTCCCAATGCATACAATGCTTCTATAATTTTATAATGAGAAGCTTTCATTTTCTCGGCAGTTAGCGGCAAAAATTTCAAATAATATTCCCTACTGGTTTTTTCATTTTCTTTTTTGGCAGTAGTATCAGTAGCAGCCGTATCGTTTTCGTTTGCTATTGTTTCTTCTTCAGGAATGAGACTTTCCTTGTTGCTTCTTCGCCAATTATCTTCTAGCTTCCTGTCTCCCCATCTTTTTCTAAAGTCAGAAAATCCAAACCCTAAGGTATTCTGATTGTAAAAGTACCAAGCTCCTTTGTTGTCTCCTCCTCCAAAAGTGGTATTTTCCATAAAAGCAACATCGTCATTATTGTTGGCTGCCAATTCTTTTTGACGCTCTTCCTCTTCTGCTTGAGCAATTAATTCATCTATTACTTTATTCCTGAAAGTTTCATCATTTGCCATGCGTTGTAAACTATCTTGTTCCATCACAATAACAATATTGTCCGCCAACTTTTTTAAGGATTTTGTTCTGATTTCAATCTTTTCATAATCTTTAAAATCTTTTGGCAATACCGTTAAACAACTATCGTAATAATTGTACGATTTTAAATAGTTGGGAATATCGTAATAATATTGCCCCAAACGAAGGTATGAAATGGCTTTTTGTTTAGTATTGCTAGTGCTATAAGCTGCGGATTTAGTAAGATAATCTATTGCCAAACTATCTTTTTCTTCTTTAAATGCAATATCTGCCAAGGCATAATAAATCTGGTCTCTATAATCTTCGTTTTTTTTGTCTTTAAGCATTTTACGTAGCATTTTCTTCACATCACTTTGTCCTTCCCCTTCAGTATTAAATGCCAATGCTTTACTTATTTTAGCATTAAACATCATTTCATAATGAGGTCTTAATTTAATTACTTTAGTAAAGTAAATAGATGCCTGCTCAAACTCCTTTTGTTTTAGCCACAACTGAGCTAACACGTAGTTATATCTTCTTTTATCTTGTTTTTTTCGGGTAGTTTCCAATGCTTTTGTCAAATGCCTAATAGCTTCTTCTCTGTTATTCTTTTTAATGTAATAATCGGCAAAAAGTGCATTAAACTCGCTACTAAATTGTTTGGGCACTCCTTTACTTTCATCCATTTTTTTTAGGATGGCTTCTGCTTTATTAAATTCTTTCAGTTCTATGTGTGTTCTTGCTAGCCAAATCAAAGCTTCGTATCCGGGTGGTTCTTTTTTATATGCTTTAGCAACGTATTCAAACACTTCAATAGCTATGTAGTATTCTTGTTTGTAAAAACGAGCTTTTCCCATTAACATATAACAGTCGTCAATCCACCTAACATGTTCTTCATTTCTAATATAGATAGAATGTCTGTCAATTACGTTGGTGGTTTTATCAATTACACGTTCCATATTAGGAAACATGCTTTTTGATTTTGCTTCATCAGGGTAAATGAATAACGGAATAATTTCAGAATAATCGTCCGTATGTTCGGCATAAAGTTGCTTTACATCAGCTTTTAAAATCTCACGAGCGTTAAAATAGCCATTGTACCGAGCGGTAGTATTATGGTAGGCTCTTCGTGTAAAAGTATTCTTCTTACGTGAACACGAATAGAGAACACTTAGCAAAACAACCAGTAATAATATGCTTATTTTATTCCTCAAAAGGTGTGTTTAAAAAAATTTGTAACCAATAACTGTATTTTGACTTGTTTAGTATGAAAACGTTTAAAACAATTTGAACCTGCGAATGTAATTATTTTTAGTGGCATGATATATTAATCGGACAAATTCTGATAAAAATCTGTTAATAACTGCCCCTTCAAAAATTAGTATCTTTTATTTTGATGTGTAACTTTGTCCGGAAGTTCATTACAACAAATTAGTTGTAAAAGCATACTCTTTACTTTATTAGATGCCATGGAAAACTATATTGTTTCTGCCCGAAAGTACCGACCTGCCACATTTGATACTGTGGTTGGGCAGCAATCCATTACATCTACACTAAAAAACGCTATAAAAACAGCTCATTTAGCTCAAGCATTTTTATTTTGCGGACCCCGAGGAGTAGGAAAAACTACTTGTGCCCGAATTTTAGCCAAAACCATTAATTGCTTTAATATTACACAAAACATTGAAGCTTGTGATGAGTGCGAATCATGTAAGTCCTTTAATGAAGGACATTCGTTAAATGTTTACGAATTAGATGCTGCCTCCAACAACTCTGTGGACGATATTAGAGCTTTAATTGACCAAGTAAGATTTGCCCCACAATTAGGCACACACAAAGTCTATATTATTGACGAGGTACACATGCTGTCACAAGCAGCTTTTAATGCTTTTCTTAAAACCTTGGAAGAACCTCCAAAACATGCTATTTTCATACTGGCTACTACCGAGAAACACAAAATTATTCCTACCATCCTCTCTCGTTGTCAAGTATTTGATTTTAATCGAATTCAAATAGAAGATATTGCCAATCATTTAGCATCTATTGCTCAGAAAGAAAACATTTCTGCTGAAGCTGAAGGGTTACATATTATTGCACAGAAAGCAGACGGAGCTTTAAGAGATGCTCTTTCCATGTTCGATCAAATTGTAAGCTTTTCAGGAAATAAAATTACCTATCAGGACGTTATTGATAACCTTAACATCTTAGATTACGACTATTATTTTAAGGTAACAGATGCCCTCATTAAAAATGATATATCCACTTGTTTGGTTACGTTTAACGAAATTCTAAACAATGGTTTTGATGGACATAATTTTATAAATGGATTAGCAGAACATTTCAGAAATCTATTGGTTTGTCAAGACCAAGCAACGATAGATTTATTAGAAGTAGGCCCCTCTATTAAAGAGAAATACATTAACCAAAGTAAGTCCATCCCTCTCAACGATTTAATATCGTTTTTAGGACTAGCAACTAAAGCAGATACCGAATACAAATCAGCAAAAAACAAACGCCTGCTGGTAGAAGTGCTTCTAATGCAACTGTGCAGTAAAAATTACTTGACAGACGAAAAAAAAAAGCCATAATTTATCTGCCAATTAACGGTCATTCATCTACCCAACCAACTACAACAAAGCCTGCTCCACCAAAACCTACCACCAACAATGGTTCAAATAGTAGTGTTTCTTCTTCTGAAAAAACTGTTGCCCCTGTTCACAAAGTAGAAGAACCCACACCAAAAAGCATCTCGTCTTCCGATTTAAGTTCCGGTTTTCAAATAGAAGGAGCAATTTCTATAAAGGAGCAATTACAAGAAAAAGAAAAGAAAGCTGTCAACTCCAATACTAGCGATAAAAAGCCAACTGACAATTTCACCAAAGAAGATTTGCTGAAAGTCTGGGAAGCTTATCGTAAGCAACTAATAAACGAAGGAAAAGTAATGTTTGCATCGGCTTTTGATGCAGCACCTGAGTTGGAACAACACTTGGTAAAATTTAAGCTGGAAAACAAAGC
>DATGOR010000328.1:0-3287 GCA_035305805.1 Vicingaceae bacterium
GATTTATCTTTGTCTCTGTCTGATTTCTTACAGGCAGAAAAAGCAGTTATTACCAAAAGTAAAGCGACTATTTTTTTCATCATCATCAATAGATTAAAATATAGCCTAAAATTAGTGGTTTTTTTCTTATTTCCTAATGAGGAGGATTATTAATTAGAAATTAAAGAACCCGAAAAACGTTTTTTTAAAAAAACTAGTTTTTCGAGGATGCTCGTAAAAAATAAAGAATTGAAAATTCTTGTTTTTACGGCATTAGAAATTTTCTAAACCTCAAACCTTATAACCTAACCTCAAACTTTAAACTTTTAAATACTCATAAGTATTCCTAAGTACTTTTTAACTTATTAACTCTTCAATCAAAAATATTGTACATTTGTTCGGACAAAAAAACCATCAAAAATAAAATACATTTACCCATATCGATATGCCTTGCTAATGATAGCAGCTTTGCTAGTTTGCTTGTGGCCACTTTCGCTGTTTGTGGTTGTACCTAAATGGGATAATGTAAATGCCTACCTTCCTTATCGTTATTTTATTAGTGATTATTTATGGAACGGACATTTTCCTTTTTGGAACAGTTTTCAAAACATGGGGTATCCGGCTTATGCTGACCCGCAAAGTGGGATGTGGAGCCCTATTACATGGTTGCTGATGCTATTTGGGAAGTACACCATGAAATCACTTATTATAGAATTGTTAAGTTATTTTGTGTTAGCCGCTTTGGGAATGTATCATTTTATTAACACCACCTTTCGACATGAAAAAACGGCAGCAGTCATAGGGTTATGTTATGGGTTGTCCGGATTAATGGTCGGAACCTCGCAAATGATGGTTTTTTTAGCTGGTGTAGCTTGGTTGCCGTGGTGTTTAACAGCTCTTTATCGTTTCTCAAAATCATTTCATCTGAAACACGCATTGTTTTCAGGAGTGTTAATTGCTTTACATACCAGTACGGCTAGCCCGGCATATACCATTGTGTTGGCATATTTTTACTTTTTTGCTTTTGTCTATTTGTTTTGGAAACACAAAGCTTCCAAACAAGCGTTAATTAGTTTGATAAAAGGTGGAAGTGTCATGCTTTTTTCTTCGGTTCTTTTGTTGCTGCCCTATATTAATTCCTTTGTGGAGTTTGCTCCCTATTTCAGCAGGCTAACTAAGTTGCCTTATAATGATTATTTATTAGCAGATCCCTTTACCATTATCAATTATATTTCTTTTTTGTTCCCTTATGGCGTAATAAGTAATTCTGAAATGTTTCAACATACCGATTTGTCGTTAAGAAACGGCTACATTGGACTTGTTGGATTATTATTCTTTGTGTATGGATGCTTACGATTTTACAAAAACAAAAAAGTGCTTTATTTGTTGGTGGCTGTTGTGTTTTTTTTAATAGTGGCAATGGGCAACCAAACCATTATTTACCAATGGTTGTACCACCTGCCGGGTTTTGGAGTTTTTAGGCACCCTTCATTTTTTAGAACCTACAGTCTTTTCGCTATGTTGGTAATAGCTGCTTTTGGACTAAAATCTTTCTTTGTACACTACCAAAAAGATACACTTTTAAAAAAAATAACCATTGGGTTTGTAGCGATAATTGTATTGGGGGGCGGGGTTGCTCTCACTAAAACTTCTGCCAACGAAATTAGAACAAACATCTCTAATTTAGTAGATTTAACAGAATTTTCAACCAATTTTTTAGCCACTCATGTAGTCATTAATGTTGCTGTTTTATTACTAGTTGGTGTTGTGGTTTTCCTAATTAAAAAGAGTTTAAAACTTTCCGTTTTTACTACACTTTTTATGCTTGCTTTTTTAGATTTAGGCATGCAAACACAGTTGACTTTCCCGAGCACTATTTCTTATCCATATCCCTACGCAAGTTTTAAAACCTACTTTGATGAATTGCCTAACGAAATTAGCCAAAAAGACAATCATAAGCCTTTAAAATATTTTGATGAACACCAAGGCTTGAGCTACACACAAGGGATATGGAAAAACATGTCCACCTTTAATAAAACCATTTCTTACGTAGGTTACAATCCTTTTCAGATGAATAATTTTGAAAAGGCTGTCGCTTCTAAGGCTTTAGCACTCAATATTGAGAATCCTATTTTATTTTTTGGGGAAAAAGTAAAGCAACCCAACGACACCATCCGGCAAGGCTTGGTTTGGGGAGAAGCTGATTTTTCTAATCTCCAAAAAGATAAAACACGCATAGAGAGAATAACAGTGGGTTATAATAGTTTTTTGTCAACGGTAGAAAATAAAGCCAACTCTTCTCAATGGCTGTTGCTCAATCAAAATTACCATCATTTGTGGGAGGCTTATTACCAAGGTGAAAAGTTAAAAATCTTTCCGTTAAATGAGCACATTATGGGTGTTGAAATTCCTGCTCAATCAAGTGGGGAGGTGAGGTTTAGTTATTACTCAAAAGTGGTCTATTTTGCATGGATAAGCGTAATGGCTTATATTCTTTTAGTGTTAGCGATTTTTTATTTTTTTGTAAAAAGAAAGAAAAAAGCTATAATTAAGTGATATTTTTGCCTAGCAACTAGGCTCCGTAGCTCAACTGAATTATTTGGATTTAGTTAATCTACTCCACTTAAGGCTCCGTAGCTCAACTGAATTATTTAGATTTAGTTGATCTACTCCACTTAAGGCTCCGTAGCTCAACTGAATAGAGCATCAGATTTCGGCTCTGAGGGTTGGGGGTTTGAATCCCTCCGGGGTCACTAATGAAAACCACAAAAAAGTAGAAAGAAGCGAGTTTTCAAAACGAAAACTCGCTTTTTTTTAAGTGAGGAGTGGTTCTTTTTGTGCTTTGTCAAGTTGTAGTATTTTGGGGTTAATTGGATATTATGTAGCCTCGATCCAACATGCATATCAAAAAACCATTGATTTATTTCTCTTTATTAAAATACCAAATTAAAAATTTACCTTTGCCTGATGCAAATAGATTTAAGAAGTGATACCGTAACTCTTCCTACTTCAGCCATGTTGGAAGCTATGATGAACGCTAAGGTGGGCGATGATGTTTTTGGTGAAGATGCCACCATTAACCAATTAGAAAATTTAGCTGCTGAGATGTTTGGCAAAGAAGCAGGAATTTTTTGCCCATCAGGGACAATGACTAACCAAATTGCCATAAAAATTCATACCAATCCTCCGGGAGAGGTAATTTGCGATGAACTTTCTCACATTTATCAATACGAAGGCGGAGGAATTGGATTTAACTCAGGATTGGCAACCAAACTAATTTCGGGCGATAGAGGAAGATTAACAGCCGA
>DATGOR010000329.1:0-2352 GCA_035305805.1 Vicingaceae bacterium
AACCCAAGCGACAGCGAAAATTTGGTAAAAGAAACTGTAAAAGCATTTGGTGAATTACATATTGCCGTAAACAACGCAGGTGTAGGCAGCGATTTTAGCAAAGTGGCTGATGTAAAACTAGAAGACTGGCAACGTGTTATCGATATTAACCTATCCGGTGTGTTTTATGGAATGAAATACCAAATTCCGGCAATGATAAACGCTAAAGGCGGAAGTGTGATTAATATCTCATCCATCTTGGGACAAGCAGCTTTTCATGGCTCATCGGCTTATGTAGCTGCAAAGCATGGAGTGGTAGGGTTAACCAAAACCGGAGCCTTAGATTATGCTACTGATAATGTACGTGTAAACGCCATTGGACCAGGGTTTATCTATACCGGATTGGTAAACGAAGAAACCATGGGCAAAGAAGCCATACAAGCATTAGAAACCAAACACGCCATGAACCGATTAGGGCAGCCCAAAGAAATTGCTGCGATGATACTTTTCTTAGCCTCTGATGAAGCCTCGTTTGTAACAGGCGCTTATTATCCTGTTGATGGCGGATACTTAGCCATGTAAGAACTAAAAAATATATGTTAGTGTTTTTAAAAAGAAAACGCTAACTTTTTAAAAACGTTAAACACAAACCAAATGAAAAAGCAACGAAACAATCCGCTATTTTGCGACCCTGAAACAGGTGTATGTGTAATCCCGGTTGATCAAAAAATATCTCAAGACACCTATCATCAGATGTCTCCGGAAGGGAAAATTAAATTGATATATTACACCGACCCTATTTGCTCTTCTTGTTGGGGAATTGAACCTCAATTAAGAAAATTGAAATTAGAATACGGAAAATACCTTGAAATTGAATACCGCATGGGTGGATTATTACCTGATTGGAATTACAACAGTGGCGGCATCAGCCGCCCATCAGATGTAGCCCATCATTGGGATGAAGTGGGGGCCTATTACGATATGCCTATTGATGGTGATATTTGGTTAGAAGACCCTTTAAATTCTTCCTATCCTCCTTCTATCGCATTTAAAGCAGCACAAATTCAAAACAATGACAAGGCTATTCTTTTTCTTCGCGAAATTAGAGAAATGGTGTTCTTACAAAAGAAAAACATTGCCAAATGGGATAATTTATCTATTGCAGCCCAAAAAGTTGGATTAGATATAGTGAAGTTGAAAAAAGATATTGAAGTAAAAGCTATAAAACTGTTTGAAGAAGATTTAAAATTAGCGAAAGAACTAGGTGTAAGAGGTTTTCCTACCATGTTTATTTTAGACGATGAAGGGAATAAGGAATTGGTGTACGGTTATAAACCTTATGCTAGTTACGAAAAGGCTATTTTAAAATTAAATCCTAACATTGTGAAAAGTGATTACGGTAAAAATTGGGAGGAATTATTTACTTATTACAATACATTATCATTAAAAGAATTCTCTGAATTATCAGGGAAGCCACGAAAAGAAAGTGAATCTCTTTTAAATGAGCTTGCAAATACAAACAAATTAACTAAAATCACTACTAAAAATGGTGCTATTTGGAAAACTTTAAAAAATAAATAATTATGAAACAATTATTCCATTCCGAAAATTACCCAAGCAAAATCAATATAGCACTGTTTATTTTACGAATAAGTGCGGGTGCGTTTATGCTAACACATGGTTGGGGCAAGTTTTTAAAACTAGTTGGAGACGACCCTATTCAGTTTGCCGACCCGCTTGGAGTGGGAGTTACTGCATCCTTATTGCTTACCGTGTTTGCAGAAGTGTTTTGTTCTATTTTACTCATTTTGGGATTAACTACTCGGTTAGCAGCAATTCCGTCATTAATTACCATGCTAGTAGCAGCATTTGTTGTGCATGCCAATGATGGATTTGGTAAAATGGAGATGGCATTACTTTATGGCGTAATGTATTTGGTAATTGCCATTGCAGGAGCCGGAAAATATTCATTGGACCATTTAATTTACAACAAGTTAAATTAATATACGCATAAGAAATTGAAAAACAATGAACAGGAAATCTTTTTTAAAATCATTGGTAATTTTACCATTAACAGCAGCAGCTATGAAACTAAACGACTTAAATAAAATCACTTCTACTTTTGATAATACTGTAAAAATGCCTGTATTATTTCTGGGGCACGGTAGCCCTATGAATGCCATTGAAGAAAATGAATTTGTAACAGGTTTTAGAAATATTGCTAAAACAATACCCAAACCCAATGCTATTTTATGTATTTCGGCACATTGGGAAACAAAAGGAACATTTGTAACCGCCATGCAAAACCCAAGTACCATCCACGATTTTGGAGGTTTTCCTAAGGAGTTGTTTGAAGTACAATACCCTGCACCT
>DATGOR010000330.1:0-7265 GCA_035305805.1 Vicingaceae bacterium
AAAAAAATAGATTTTCTGAAACAGGATCTTTTCCTACTAATCTAAACACAGGTAGTAGTGCTGCTCAAGGAGTTATTCAGCAGCTAACTGGTTCGATTGTTTACACAACGAGCAATAATACTACTTCGCAAATGTTTCATAAGCAATTATTGACTAATGGAACGATGAAATAATATAAAAAGAAAACTATCTAATTAAAGCGAGCAGAAATGTTCGCTTTTTTTGTGTCAAATAATTTATTTTGTATATTTAGAAATGTATTTAACACAAACTAAAAAATCATACTTATGGAACTAACAGTTGAAGAAAAGAAAATTATTTTTAATGATATGGTTACAACATTACTTTATCATACAAAAGAAAAAAACTATACATCTAATTCCGACTTTGATGAAGAAGATTCAAAACGATTGGATATCATTTTTAAACTAGATCCTGAATTAAAAATATTGACAAATGCAATGTTACAAAGAATAGCAGGCGTTAACGTAGAAAAAGAAGAAAAGTAAAAAAATGTCTAATTAAAGCGAGCAGAAATGTTCGCTTTTTTTATGTCCTTTTTTCCACTATTAAAAACAGCCAACTTTACATAAAAATAAAAAGTATGGATGTTACCATTAACTTACAGTTACCAAAAACGTGGAACGATTTAACCAACGATCAATTAAAGCGCATTGCTAAAATTCAGCATTTAACAGGTAATGTGTTCGATTTGGCTGTGTGGCTTATCCTTAATAACACCCACAAATACAACTTTGTAAAAAAACATAAGCTTAAAGCAGTTTTGCAATTAGTACCACTGTCTCAACTTAAAACGCACTACCAATTTATTTACGAAAAAGTACAGCGCGAAACCTTTATCGATTTAGTTGGCTACGTTAAGCCAATGGATCGGTTGTTCGATTTTTCAATCGAGCGATACAGCTTTGCCGATGATTTACACAACAAGTTTTTAGAAACGCAAAATCTTAATTATTTACGGCATTTAACGGCTGTGCTTTATTTAAAAAAGCACGAAGTATTTAATTGGGATTTACAAAACCAACGCGCCAAACGTTTTAAGCGGTTGCCACACAGCACACTTTTAGCTGTGCATTTGTGCTATAGTGGTTGTAAAAATCACATTATTAGCAAGTACCCAAAAGTATATCCAAAAGTAGTAACGGCACAGCGTACAAACAGCAGTAAATCGTTTTTAGATGTGGTACTATCTATGTCCGGACAAAAGTTTGGTACCTACAACGAAACTAAAAACACCCGTCTACACACTTTTATGGACGAATTTACCAACTCTATAATCATGCACGAAAAATGGAAAGAAAAATAGATCCTAATAAACTGTTGCAATTTCACCAAACCATTGCAACCAAACATAAATTGCTAAAGGGTTTTTACCGCTTTAATTGGAATGAAATCGAAGGACAATTTCGCGCGGGCGTGCAAACTCCTGCCCTACTTTTAGAAAGCCACAGCAGTGTTTTAAGTAGTAACGCTAATAAAGTAGCCAATTTTAATACACAAAGCCTTAGCTTGGTGGTCTTAGATTTTACCGGAACTTTTAACGATTTTGAAAAACAAGAACAAGTGCTAAACAACACCTGGTATATTGCCATGGATATTGTAAGTTATTTAGTGAAAGAAAACGCCAACCCAAACAGCTTTTTATATATGTTGTTTAATGTAGACACGGTGCGTATTGAAAAAGTGGGGCCTATTTTTGACAACATGTTTGGTTGGAATATTTTGTACGATATTAAAAACCGAGAGCCATTTTGTTTTGAGCCTGACAAATGGAACGATTAACTTTTTGTTTGTAAATACACTTTTTGTATATTTGCATCAAGTATTTTTCATTACTGAATATTTTGGTCTTCTAAACGCTATCTGCCACGGGTAGCGTTTTTTATTTAATTATTTTTCGAAAGCCTTTTTTTTACTTTTTGTTTGCTATCACACTTTTTTGTTTATATTTGTAATTCATAAGTGTAGTAAATGGTTTAGTTAAGCCACTCCTTCGGGGGTGGTTTTTTTATGTCCTTTTTTGCCGATTGTCGCCTTGCTAACTTGCTTCAAAATTCAAAGTTATGAGCGAAAAAGAAATAGCCCAACAGGCACAGCGCAAACTACAAACAGCAGTACTTCATAATATTTCACGTTTGTTTGAACCCTCTACAAATAAAAACGGAATTCGGTTAAATACTTCAGTAAAATCACGGTTTAACAAAGGGCAGTTGGTTCGGTTAAGCGTTGTGGGTCCTAAACACTTGTATGTTCAAAATTATGGTTTTGAAGGTGTGAAAAAGAATGGTATAAATATGCGTTTAAAAGGCACCGATGTAGTAAACAGTGCTATTCAAAGCAGTAATGTAGTTGAGTTTTTGGCACAGGCTTTAACCGAGCATCGTGCCGATGAAATTATGGTTCAATTAAAAGGATAAGGTAATGGCTAAAGAAGTAGTAAGAAACATAAACATCAATATTAACGGTAAAGAAGTAGTTAATAGCTTTACGGGTATTAGTAAGGCTATGCGCCAAACCCACCGTGATATTGCAAACCTTAACCGTAACGATGCTGATTACCAACAGCAATTAGCTAAACATCGCGAAACTTTATCAAAACTTCGTGATGAATACAGCCGTGCTCGTGAAGAAATTGGACGGGTACCACAGGCAATGAAAAAGGTTAATACCGAAATGAAAGACTTGGCTATAAACTTAGTTAAAGGTTTTTCTATTGGTGCTGTAATTGGTAAAACCGTTGCTGAATTTAATGCTGCACGCGAAACTATTATGCAGTTTGATCAAGCGCAGGCAGATTTAGCGGGGGTGCTTGAAAAATCTAAAAAAGAAATTAAAGAACTTACCGAAGATGCTAAACGCTATGGACAAACCACTTCTTTTACAGCTTCAGAAGTTTCTACTTTGCAGTTAGAATTAGCTAAGTTGGGTAAAACCGAAGAAGAAATAAAAGCAATGACTAAAGGTGTGTTAGATGCTGCCGTTGCGTTAGATGCTGAATTGGGTCCAGCTGCCGAATTGGTAGGAGGGCAACTTAATTCATTTGGCGAAAATGCAAGTCAGGCACAACGCTATGCCGATGTAATGGCTAACAGTGCCAATATTTCTGCCACAGGATTTGAAAGTTTAGCTACTGCCCTACCTAAAGTATCGGCGGTTGCTTCACAAAGTGGGGTTACTTTTGAACGATTAAATGGTGTTTTAGCGGTACTTGCCGATCAAAACGTAGCAGCAGAAACATCAGGTACAGGCTTTAGAAACATTTTACTTACTTCGGCAAAAGAAGGTAAGCATTATGAAGAAATGTTACAACGAGTTAAAAACTCTACCGATGCTACCAAAACAGCTACCGAGTTGTTTGGTAAAGAAAACGCTACAGTTGCTGTTATTTTAGCTAATAATTTTGATAAAGTAGAAGAGGCTACCCGCCGATTAGAAAATTCCGTTGGTGCTGCTGCCGCATTAGCTGAAACTAAATTAGATTCAGTTACCGGTGCGCAAAAACTATTTAATTCCGCATGGGAAGGAATGATCTTGGCAATGGACGATGGCGATGGTGTTATTTCTATGGTTACTACTAAACTGTACGATATGGGCACGGCAATATTGCAATTGATTACGCCATCAAACGACCTAACCGATGCATTAATAAACGAGCAAACCGAACTTAATTATTTGATTAGACGTATTACAGATGTTAATACCAATAACAATGAACGTGTTAGATTGATAGACGAATTAAAAAAGAATTATCCAGCATTTATTTCGTACATCGACAATGAAGATTTTTCTAATGCCAATTTACTTACTACTTTAAGAAAGGTAAATGATTCTTACCGTGAAAGAATTAAGTTGCAACAAGAAATCCAAAAATTAGAAGATTTTTCAAAAGTACGTGATGCGTATGCCGGTAGTGCCGTTAAAACCGAAACCGATCTGTATAAAGAGTTGGTGCGTATACAAACAAAATACAATCATAATTATGCTATAAGTCAAGAAAACTTGGCGCAATCTGCTAACGATTATATTGCGGTTTTTGGTGGTCAATTAAATTTAGCAGAAAGGCGTTCGCTTAAATTAATGAAAGATAACCTTAACCTTTTTCAGTCGGGCGAAAAAGAATACAATGCTCTTTTAGAACAACAGCGAAAAGAGGTTGAAAAAACCGAACAATCGTTTGAAAACACCGAGTTTAAACAACGCCAACAAATCAAAAACATTACCGATTATAACAAAAAGTTAGAAGAAGCTGTAAAGCTAGCTAAACAATTAGGTGGTGTTGCCGGTAAAGATTTTAGCGATATGAATTTAGAAAGCGTTCAGGGCTTTATAGATTCTACATCGGGTGGTTCTTCAGATGGTGGTGGCTCTAAATCAAAAAGTCAAGAAAAAGCCGAAAAAGCTGCGGCTAAAAAACGGGAACGTGAACTTGCTGCTGAAGTTAAAAAACAAGAACGCTTGCGCGAATTATTTGAACGGGGCGAACGTGAAATTGACGAAATTTTACAACGCAGTACCGAACAAAGAGATTTAGCACGCTTAAATGGTTTGCAACGCGAAGAGCAACAAATTACCAACCGCTTTGCAAAAGAAATTGAAAAATATAAAGAGCATACCGATCGCATTAAAGAATTAGAAGCCGCTCGTGATGCAGAAATTGAAGAAGCACGCCGTCAACGTTCTGAAGAATACCGTTTGCAAGCCGAAGAGTTAGAAGAACAAAACCGCATTGCAAAAAAAGAACAAGAGTATGAACGCTTAGAAGAAGAAGCAACCAGCTACGAAGAAAGGCAATACATTATGCTTGAAAAAGCACGTGAAATTGCTTTAATGGAATTAGAAATTGAACGCGAAAAAGAATTAGCTAAGGTAGAAGCTGTAGAAGGTGCCGAAGAATTAAAAGCACAAATTCGCGAACGGTACACCATGCAGGAACAAAAAATTCGTAGCGATTATGATAAAGCCGAAAGAACACTACGTTCACAACAAGTAGATTGGACAAAGCTTACTGAAGAAGAAAAGTTAAACCATACCAAAGCCGCTTTAAGTGGTGCCGCCGAAGCTTTTAACGAAGGTTCGGGTGCGTGGAAAGCTACCAAAATAGCCGAAACAGTAATTAGTACCTACCAATCGGCAACCAGTGCGTTTAACTCGCTCTCGGGTATTCCTATTGTAGGTCCTGCATTGGGTGCGGCTGCCGCTGCCTTAGCTGTGGTGACGGGTTTAAAAAACGTACAGAAAATTAGCAATACACCTTTACAAAAAATGCCTACTTACTATTACGGTGGTCACACAGGTAATACACCAAGCGGTATGGGTGGCGATGAATACGGACAATTTACCGGATCTGTTCACGCCAACGAATGGGTAAGTCCTGCGTTTATGACACAAAGTCCGCGCTATGCGCCAATAATTGATTGGTTAGAAAACGAACGGCAATTACAATTAAACGGTGTAGCAGGTTCTAACAGCAATCCGTTTTTTGATCATCCGGTATTTAATTTACTAACCACAGCCGTAGTACAATTAAATGAAAATGTAGAAAACGGCATTGTTGCTAAAAGTTATTTTGGTTACGAAGAAATAGAAAAAATGGAAAAACTTAATAAAGAACTGCAACAAGCCAAACAAGACGCCATAATTTCATAATTTTTATTTTTTTACATTTTTTTAAACCACTCTTTCGGGAGTGGTTTTTTGTTATATTTGGTTTAACACTAAACTATTATAACATTATGTTTTACTACGAATCAAAATTTGGTAAATTTTACCTACTGGCTGTTAGTGCCGACGACTTCGCAAAATGGCTTCAAATTTCTAACGATGATTTTAAAAGCTTATACATCCGTTCTTTTAATGCGGCTAAAAGTGGAGGTAATTATTTGTTTTACAAAAAAAACGTACGTGGTACCGAAGAAGAAGCTAAAGAATTTAGTACAGTTGGTGCATATCTATTTGTTACGTTGGCGGTTGAACTTAAAAAGTATCATTTTTTAGAATATAAATTGCGATTTTTAAAAGAAAAAGCCTTTAATGATCTATTAGATATTTATAAAGAAGCTTCTAAAACACCACGGAAAGCACCCAACCCTGATAGTGCTATTGAATTTGAGGATTTAATGCGTTTTCAAATAAAAAAGATAGACACTTCTAAAAGTTGGGTAGATCATAATTTGGTAGAAGATAAAACTCATAAATTATACGATAAAAACGTAGTGCTAACTGGCGATTTTGAAAAATTTAGTATCAGAGATAATTTTATACCGCATTTAAACAAAATAGGTTGTACCGTACGTAGTAGTGTAACAGGCAAAACAAATTATCTTATTTGCGGAAACGCTCCAGGACCATCGAAAGTAAAAAAAGCAACCGAATTAAATATTCCCCTCATTTTAGAAGAAGAGTTTTATCAATTACTTAATTTATAACACACAAACCACTCCTAACCGAGTGGTTTTTTAATGTCCTTTTTTGGTGGTTCGTCACTTGGTAATTTAGCTGTAAAATAAAGTATTATGGCTCTTAAAATCACCGCACCACCTGAAGATAAAATTTTAATAGATGCAAATATTACCGAAATTACGGTAGAAGATACCGGTTTGTATCAATACTATTTTGCTTTAATATATATAAACAATGAAGAATTTGATCATGTGGTGTTACCAAAATTCGCTGCATCTAAAATGTTGCTTTCCTTTAGCAATCTTATAGCTAAATATGCCCAATTGCCAAATGATATACAAACGGGGCTTACTCCTGTATTTTTAGATTACGATTTAAAAATAGAATTGTATAAGCAATTGCCATCTGCCGTTTTAATGGATACTTTTAATTACAAATTGCGCTACTCGGTATTGCCAACAAATGAACAATACCACGCGCAATCATTAGCCTTTATAGCGGTTGATGCCGATATGTTGGTAATAGGTAACCAAACTACCGTGCAATTGCCTTTTTTTACGTTAGATAATCATACTGATATCAGGGTGCGACTTATTGATAACAACTATAATTTTTTGTATGATCAATTAATACCTAATGATGAAAACGCACATGCCTTTGTGTGCAGTATTCCATTTGAAAACACCACCAATGCAGATGTTTTAATGTTAGAAATTAAAGTAGCCGATCAGCGTATTACAAAAAACTTTAGAGTATTAAAAAATACCGTGTATGAAAATAAGCAAATAAGGTTTTATAACAGATTTGGTTTTCCTATGGTTGTAGATGTATTTGGAAAATTTACC
>DATGOR010000331.1:0-3879 GCA_035305805.1 Vicingaceae bacterium
CAGAATCTACAGTATTTGTATAGGCAGCAAACGGAACATTTCCAGAACCATCAAGGCCATCCGGAATGAGTTTATTATCATATAATTTCACCTCACCACTTCCTGTATAACCAACAACCACATCTAAATCACCATCACCATCAAAATCTGCTATGTCAAAAGAGCCAGGGCCAGCTCCAGCAGCTTCTTGAACTAAAGTGCGCATGGTTCCAAAAGTACCATCACCATTTCCTAAAAAGTAAACCACAGAGTTTGATGTATACGCTGTAACAATAATATCTAAATTACCATTCGGGTCGTTGTCAATATTCGCGACTTTTACGGCGCCAGCCCCTGCGATTCCTGATGCTATTAATACAGCAGGCTGAAAGGTTTCATCACCATTGTTTTCAAACCATACTAATCTATCATTGTATGATCCTGTAGCTATAATATCATTGTGGCCATCCTTATTTAAATCGGCAATTGCAATGCTTTCGATATAAGATAATGCAGCTGTGCCTGTTGCCGTAAGAGTAATTCCTGCTGCAAAGGTGGCATCACCATTGTTTTTATACCAAGTAACTTTACTGCCATTGTAAGTACCGATAGCTAGATCTAAATAACCATCATTGTTTAAGTCAGCAGAAGCAACAGTGTATGGTTTTGCGCTAGTGCTTCCATCAATTAAATTTTTAACAAATTCATGCTCTTCTTGAGCATGTATTGTTACGTTTATAAAAATTAAAGTGATAGATAAAAGTAGTGTATGTTTCATGTTTTTAAATAATTGATTAGCTATCACGAATATACTTATTTCATTTTATTTAAAAAGAATAATGTTAAAAATACTATTTTATTTTACCAACCATATTTTCTGGTTTCACCCATGCATCGTAGTCTTCGGCGGTAACATAACCTAGATTAATGGCTTCTTCCTTTAAAGTGGTTCCGTTTTTATGAGCTGTATTAGCTATTTCTGCGGCTTTGTAATAACCTATTTTAGTATTTAAAGCAGTAACCAACATTAAGGAGTTGTTTAATAATTGCTTAATTACCTCGTGATTTGGTTCTATTCCTTCCGCACAATGCACATTGAAGCTTACACAAGCGTCTCCTAACAATTGAGCAGATTGTAACAGGTTAGCAGCCATCATTGGTTTAAAAACATTCAGTTCGTAATGACCTTGAGTTCCACCAACAGTTACTGCCACATCGTTCCCCATAACTTGTGCGCAAACCATGGTTAAAGCTTCACATTGCGTAGGATTTACTTTTCCGGGCATAATAGAACTTCCAGGTTCGTTGGCGGGAATATTGATTTCCCCAATTCCTGAACGTGGTCCAGAAGCCATCATTCTAATATCGTTTGCTATTTTGTTTAAAGAAACTGCTAACTGTTTTAAGGCACCATGACTTCCTACAAAAGCATCGTGGGCTGCTAAGGCTTCAAATTTATTCTCGGCAGTTATAAAAGGTAAATTGGTGAATTTCGCGATGTATTCTGCAACTAAGTCGGCATAACCATCAGGCGTGTTTAATCCTGTTCCAACGGCTGTACCTCCTAAAGCGAGTTCAGATAAATGTGGAAGTGTGTTTTCTAAAGCTCTTAATCCGTGATCTAATTGCGACACATATCCAGAAAATTCTTGTCCTAAAGTTAGTGGTGTAGCATCCATTAAATGGGTTCTACCAATTTTTACAACATGTTTAAATTCTATGGATTTATTATGAAGCGTATTTCTTAATTGAATAACTCCAGGAATTGTGGTTTCTACAATTTTTTTATAAGCCGCAATGTGCATTCCAGTGGGAAATGTGTCGTTGGAAGATTGCGATTTATTAACGTCGTCGTTTGGTTGAATGGTTTTTTCACCTTCACCAATAACTTTTCCAACTAATTGATGTGCCCTGTTGGCAACCACTTCGTTTACATTCATATTACTTTGGGTACCAGACCCAGTTTGCCAAATAACCAAAGGAAATTGATTGTCGTGTTTTCCTTCTAGAATTTCATCACAAACTTGTGCTATTAGATCGCGTTTTTCTTCAGAAAGAACACCTAAGTCGCAATTGGTATATGCTGCTGCTTTTTTTAAATAAGCAAAACCGTAAATTATTTCTAAGGGCATCGACGCTGAAGCTCCAATTTTAAAGTTATTTCTTGAGCGCTCTGTTTGTGCTCCCCAAAGTTTATCTGCAGGCACTTGAACCTCGCCCATGGTATCTGTTTCTATTCTAAAAGTCATGATTCGTAAAATATTAAATGAATTACAAAATTACGATATTATCCCTAATTTAATTAGCACTTAGCTTGTTATTTGTTAGAAAACATTCGTTGGTTTCTGCATATAGTTTTCTTGTTTTTTGATTACGGATATAAAAATCAATGCTTTTATTTTAACTATTTTTTTCTATGTTGAAGTTTATGAAAATAATAGTTAAAGAGGTTTTATAGTAGATGCTAATTTCATTGTGCTTGTTATTAGCTGTTTTGTTTCGTGGTTTATTTTTGGAAAACAAGAAGTTAGGAGAAATCTTAACAACAATGTTAATAAATCTTAAATTAGCTATTGTTTAAAAACTCCATTTCATGTATATTTGCCATACTATCTAAAAAAAGATTTTTATTATGTTCGATTTTGACCAGTATTTAGGATTTTTAGCATTTTTAACCATACTAACAATTGGTTTTTGGTTAATGATATTTTTAATGACTTTTGTAATTCCTTATTGGATTGGAGGAGCTTTAATGGAACGTTTGAAAGAAATAAAAGAAGAAAAGAAAGCAAAACGCGAATTGAATAGTTAATCGGTTTTACTTTTATAAAATATATATAATCGTCTAGGAAGAAATTTCTGGGCGATTTTTTTTTGTGGCCATTTTTAGGTTTCTAGAATTTTATAACAGGTGTTTGCTCATTTAAATAAAATGCTAAACCTGATTCTATAAAAGAATTGATGTTATTAAAAAAGCTACATCTTTCATAATAACTAGAAAACAAAAAAAGGCTATCCTGAAACAGATAGCCTTTTTGTATTTATGGTCAAATATAGATGGAATTCTTATCCTTGAAACTCCATTTCATCCATACCACCATTGCCATTTCTTTGTTGACGTTTCTTTTGTTGGTTGAATCTATATGTAAAAGATAAATTGATACTTCGTTGGCTCCATTGAAACTCTGAAGAACTATAATAAGTAGGTGTGCTAGTTTCCATAACACGTTTTCTAGTATTAAATAAATCGTTTACGTTAAGAGCGATAGAGGCATTATCGTTAAGGATATCTTTGCTAAATGCCATGTTTGTGGAAAACACACCTTCTCTTTTGTTTTGTGAATCTTCTGATGGACCTCTATAATTTAAACTTGTTTGCCATTCAATGCTTAATGGTAAGGTGTATTTATTGTTCAATCTAGCAAACCAGCTCGTACTCTTACTGTCTAAGGATAATCCATTTGGATCTGTTCCAGTTAGGGTTTGTTGGTAGATATTAAAGTTGGTGTTGATGTTCCATTTACGCATTGGACTATAGATAAACGTAAATTCGAATCCATATCTATCCTCTTCCGCTAAGTTAATTGGTGTGCGCTCAATAATAGATAGTTCTTGGCCATTTACGGTTACTGTTTGCCCCGTATCGTAACTTACAAAATTAAACACATCAGTAGCATGTTGATAGTAAGCTGAGGTGTTTACCGAAACTTTCCCAAACTTTTTGTAATAACCTAAATCAAATAATCCTGAATAACTTGGAGCCAAATCTGGATTTCCTCTAAAGATATTGGTAACACTAGAACGAGATGGAAACGGATTAATAAAAAATGACCATGGACGTCTAATTCTTCGGCTATAACCCAATGTTACATTTTCCTTTTCGCTTAACTCATAACTAAA
>DATGOR010000332.1:0-9982 GCA_035305805.1 Vicingaceae bacterium
ATCCTAACTCCAATCACACAAACATTCCCTCGACAAGCTCGGGACAGGCTGACTCGTTTGTGTTATACTCTTACGCCTATAACACAAACATCGTCAACTTGTTCGTTTTCACCTTTCCATTGGTAAAAGTGATTGGCAACCGCTTTTTGTTGTTCCTCCATATCAAGGTGTTGGATAGAAAGCAAAAATTCTTTAAAAGGTTTATACATCATTTTTTTTCCTTTAGGCCCACCAAACTGGTCGGCATAGCCATCGGAAAAAATATAAATAGTATCGCCTTGTTGCAATTGCAATTGATGATGGGTATAAGATTCATTTCTAAAATGCTTTCCAATCGGTTGCTTATCAGCTTTTATTTCGGTAAGTTGGTTGTTACGAATTAACCACAAAGGATTATTAGCTCCGGCATACTCAAGTGTTGCAATTGTTTCAGGGTTATTCAACATTAAGCCGCTAACATCAAACCTTAAATTACATAAAGCTATGTCCATTCCATCTCTCAGTTTAGATTCATCGTTGCTACGCTCAAATGTTTTAATGACCAACTCACGGGTTTTATTTAAAATAGCTGCCGGATTAGTAAGTCCGTACTCGCCCACACTTCTATTAAGTGCACCATTACATACTACACTTACCATAGCCCCCGGAACACCGTGTCCGGTACAATCAGCAGCAGCAAAAAGAATAGAAGTCTCCCCGTGTTTTGAGATGGTTGTGGAAGGACTTTTTTCCAACCAATAAAAATCACCGCTTACAATGTCTTTTGGCAAATAAAATACAAATGCGTTTTTTAGTTGTGAAGTAAATTCTTTTTCAGTAGGTATAATTGAATCTTGAATATTTTTAGCGTAATTGATACTGTCATTAATCTCTTTGCTTTTTTGCTCGACCAAGTTTTTTTGTTCCTGAATTATTTTTTTCTGTCGCTGGCTAGATTTATACCTTCTGTAAGAAACTGTTCCAAAAATTAACAAGACCAAAATACCCCCGCTAAGTCCGTATCTTTCTGTGGTTTGTCTTTTAATTTTTTCGTCCTTTGCAGCCAATTGGGCATTTACAATTTTTTGTTTTTCTGCATTTTTAATACTATCGGCCAATACTTTCTTTTCGTATTCGTACTGAAATTGGCGTTGCAATGTCGCTTCTCTTACAGATTGACTGGCAATACTATCAATCATTTGATAATATAATTCTTGCATATTAAAAGCTAACTTAAAATCCTTCTTTGCTTGAGCTGCTTTTTTTACAGCTTCAGCAGCATTTTTTATGTTTTCAGGGTAACCTAGTGCTTTGGCTTTTAATAAACTCATTTGACCGTATTGTAAGGCTAAATTATATTCTCTTAACATCCTGTACGTGTTGGAGATATTACATAAAGCATAAGAAATTCCTTCATTGTCATCAATGCTGTTATAAATCTGAAGAGCTTGTTTGTGTTTTAATAATACCACGTTTAATCCGGAAGTATATTTTTGTTGATTATTTTCATCCAACAACATGGATTCAGCAATGGTTAATTTACTCAAAGAATTGGCTTTACCTCGTTCAATGTTAAGCTCTTCATAAAGTTTATACGATTGAGAAAAATATTCCAATGCCTCTTTAAAACGTTTGGTTTCCAAGTAAACCGAACCTATGTTGCTGTATAGACGAGCAACACCTTTGGTTGTACCTGCTTCTTTTTCGAGTAGCAAAGCTTCTCTGTAATAATTCAATGCTTTATTGTATTCATTTTGTTTAAAATAAATGCTTCCGATATTGTTTAAAGATAGGGCTACCTCCTCTTTCTCGTTTAATTCTTTATTGAGTTTTAAAGATTTATGGTAATATTCTAACGCTCGAATAATATCACCTTGTTGTTTTAAAATAAACCCAATATTGTTTAAAGCCGTTGGAATCACTGTTTTGTCGCCTATCTCTTCACTTAGCGAAATGGCTTTTTCAAAATAGTTAATAGCTTTTTCAATATTGTCTTGCTGATAATATAAAAAGCCATAATTATTATATCCGGAGGATAAATGTTTTTTAAAATTATACAACAATCTTCCTGTTGATGTATTATTTTTTATACCTTCAGAGGCTTTTTTAATGATTAACTCGTTGTATTTTATCCAAATTTTATTTTCACATTCTGAAACGAGTTTATTGAGTAAACTCAAATGGACGGTGTCCTCTTTTGTTTGATGGTATTCTTTCATCAAAGAATCTATCAGTGATTTGTCGTTTTCATGGAGTTGGCTTACATCTAATGAATCTACCAAATAAAAATTTTTATCAGCAAAGTTTTGTGCCCAGCATATATTGCTTAGCAAAATAAAAACCAATATAACGTGTTGCTTTTTCAATTTAATTGCTCGCTTATAATATAAGTAGGTCTTCCTTTTACCGTTTCAAAAATTTTACCCACGTAAAGCCCTACCATCCCTAAAACAGAAATGATGGCTCCTGAAAAAAAACTTAACAGCAATGCTAAACTTGCCCATCCACTTGTTCTAAAATCGCCCAAAAAGTATAAAATAACCAATACTATTGCCGCAATAATAGACAAGAAAGATAACGAAACTCCTAAATTAACAGTAATTCTTAAAGGCTTATCTGAAAAGGCTAAAATGGTATTGATGGCTAATTTCCATCGTTTTTTTAATGAATAAGACGATTTTCCATCTTTTCTTTCTGCATGTTTTATGGGAACTTTTGTGTAATTAAAACCTATTACTTGTTGCAACAATGGATAATAACGATGATTATCTTTTACTAATGCCATAGCTTCTACTGCTTTTCTGTGGTAACACACAAAATTTGCCACGGTATTATCTTGTTTACTATCGGTTAAATATCCTAAAAATTTATAAAAATATTTAGAAGCTGTTCTTTTTATAAAATCATCTTTTCTGTTTACCCTACTTGCTGCAACAATTTCAAAGCCCTCTTTTGCCTTTGCAATAAGTTTTGGAATTTCTTCCGGAGGGTCCTGCAAATCACAATCCAAGGTAATAACATATTCTCCTCTTGAGGCGTCTAAACCTGCTTGTAAGGCATGTTGTTGACCAAAATTTTTGCTCAGCTTTATGCCTTTAACGAAGGTGTTTGCGTTACAACAAGTTTTAATTTTTTCCCAAGAATTATCAGGACTGTTATCATCCACCAAAATAATTTCATAAGAGTTAGTAAGCTCTTGTAACACTTTTGTCAGCCTGTTAACAAGTTCGTTAACAATATTTTCAGCTTTGTAAACAGGACTTACGATTGATATTTCAACGCTATGATTCATTTAATTTAGAGCCGGTATTGGTTGTAAATATAGTGTTAACAGTTGAATTAACGAAATCAAAAAATAAAAAAAATGCTTACTTCGGTGCAATTTTTAACAAGTATATGGCTAACAACCCGTAAAGAACATTAGGTGTCCATACTGCCACCTCTACCGAAGCTCCTGAAGTAAGTGCAAAAGAGGTGAAAATTTGCATGAACAATATGTAAGAGGCACTAATTAAAAGCCCTAAACCTATGTGTAAGCCAATTCCTCCTCTCACCTTTCTGCTCGACATGGCAACACCAATAACCGTAAGAATAAAAGTAGCGAAAGGATAAGCAAACCTTGTTTGTTTCTCTACTTGATAGCGAGTTACTTTTTCAGAACCTTTAAATATGGCTTCTTCAATAAATTCATTCAACTCTTTGTAGCCCATCGTTTGCACAAAGCTTTTTCTTCGTTTAAACTCCTCAGGTTTAAGGTTAAGTGTAGTATCTTTATATTGTCCGGTATTGACGGTTTCATCCAATCCATCTATATATCTTTCATAATAGTTCCCGATGTGCCATTTGTGAGTAATAGTATCCCAAATCACATTGTCTGCCAATAACTTGTAAGTTAACTCTCCGTTTTCATTAAAATTTTCAATGGAAAAATCTATTCCCATATCTAAGTCAGCATTGTAACTCGACATGTATATATAGGTGGTTTTATCTATTTGCATGTGAATATCTCTATCCACATTTCTAAATTTATTTTTTCGATACACTTCTTCAAAAGCTATACGCTCTTTGTTCGCTGCAGGAATCACAAAATTGTTAAGGTAAAAAGAAAGTATGGTAAGAAAGCCTGCCGAAATTAAATATGGTCGGAGCATACGCGTAAAACTTACTCCTCCGGCTAAAATGGCGACAATTTCGGAGTTGCTTGCCATTTTTGAAGTAAAAAATATTACGGTAATAAAAATAAAAATCGGACTTAGTTGATTGATTAAAAAGGGAACGTAATTAAGGTAATAATCCAAGAAAATAGCAGAAACAGAAGCTTTTCGCTCTATAAAAGTTTGTAAATTTTCAGATAAATCAAAAATAATAATGATAGGAATTACCAATAAAATGGTAAAGAAAAATGTTCCCAAAAATTTTTTAATGATATATCTGTCAAGAATTTTCATTGATAATTCACTTCTATAGCCTAGTAGATACTTGTTTCACCATTTTGTTCTTCCATTCGGTAAAATCTCCTTTTAATATATGTGCTCGAGCTTCATTTACTAACCATAAATAAAAGCTTAAGTTATGCAAGGTAGCAATTTGTGCTCCTAAAATTTCTTTAGAAATAATTAAATGACGAAGGTACGCTTTTGAATAAAAACTATCTACATAACTGGTTCCTTCTTCATCTATAGGGGAAAAATCGGCTTCCCATTTTTTATTTCTTATATTAATAAACCCATTTTTGGTAAACAACATTCCGTTGCGGGCGTTTCGAGTTGGCATTACACAATCGAACATATCAATACCCAAGGCAATGTTTTCTAAAATATTGGCTGGAGTTCCTACTCCCATTAAGTATCGTGGTTTGTCTTCAGGCAAAATATCCGTTACAATGTCGCACATTTCATACATTTCATCATCCGGCTCTCCCACAGACAATCCACCAATAGCATTGCCTTCTCGTTCGAATGAAGCAATTTTTTCTGCTGATTGTTTCCTTAAATCTTTATAAACACTTCCTTGGACGATAGGAAACAAAGTTTGACTATAACCATAAAGCGGATCAGTAGTATCAAATCGTTCGCAACATCTTTTTAGCCACCTGTGGGTCATGTGCATAGAGTTTTTTGCATATTTATAATCGCAAGGATAAGGTGTGCACTCATCAAAAGCCATAATGATGTCAGCACCAATTGTTCGCTGAATATCCATTACATTTTCGGGAGTAAACAAGTGTTTAGACCCGTCAATATGCGATGAGAAAGTAGCTCCCTCTTCCTTAATTTTTCTTCGTGAAGAAAGCGAATACACCTGATAGCCACCACTGTCCGTAAGAATAGGCTTATCCCAATTCATAAATTGATGCAGTCCGCCTGCTTGCTGAATGATGTCTAATTTCGGGCGTAAATACAAATGGTAAGTGTTTCCTAATATAATTTGCGCATTTATATCGTTGTTCAACTCATGTTGATGAACTCCTTTTACTGAAGCTGCCGTTCCAACTGGCATAAAAATAGGAGTTTTAATAACTCCATGGTCTGTAGTAATCTCTCCTGCCCTTGCTTTCGATTGAGGGTCTTTTTGCTCTAATTTGAATTTCATTATTTATTCTAAAACTTATTAACGATGCATGTCTAAAAACTTCGCCAAAGATAATTATTTAGTACGGAGTAAGCTTTTTATTTTTGACTTTGAATTTTAACCTATGGAAACTATTATTTCTGAAAACTTTTCTTTCTTCCCACCTACTTCCTTTTGGGATGTTTTAATAATGGTTTTTATTGTTTGTTTTTTAATACAAGTATTTTATTATTTCTACTTCTTTTTATCCATTGTTTTACACAAAAAAACCACCATTACCACCAACAACGATCCTGTTTCTGTTATTGTTTGTGCAAAAAATGAACGAGAAAATTTATTAGCATTTTTACCTTTAATACTTTCTCAGAATTACCCTCATTTTGAAGTTATTGTGGTAAACGATAATTCAGTAGATGATACGCAAGATGTATTAAAAGCATTTTCTTTACAACATAGCAATCTTAAAATTGTTACCGTTCCTGACAATGACAGGTTTTATGGCAACAAAAAATTTGCCCTTACTTTGGGAATTAAAGCTGCTAAATACGAACGCGTTTTATTGACTGATGCCGACTGTAAACCATTATCAACAAATTGGCTGAATTTAATGAGTAATTATACTTCTCCACAGAAAAAAATTATTTTAGGCATAGGAAATTATGAAAAACAAAAGGGGTGGTTAAATAAACTCATCCGTTTTGAAACCCTTTATACCGCCATTCAATACACCTCTTTTGCATTAAAAAACATCCCTTACATGGGGGTTGGCAGAAATTTAGCTTACCATACTCCATTGTTTTTTAACAATAAAGGATTTGCATCGCATTACCATATTCTATCGGGTGATGATGATTTATTCATTAATGAAGTGGCAAACTCCAAAAACACGCAGGTAGTTTTAGATAAAGATGCTCATACCTTGTCTGTTCCTAAAACTACTTTAAAATCGTGGATTCGTCAAAAACAACGTCATTTATTAACAGGAAAACACTACCAACTGAAGCATCAAGTGCTTTTGGGAGCTTTTATGTTGAGCAATTTGTTTTTTGTAGTGCTTTTTTTGGTTTTGGTCTTTAATTTAACCGTCATTCATCTAATAGTAACCCTATTTATATTGAAATATCTTATACAAATTATTATCTTTAAACTTTCAGCAAATAAACTTGGTAACGAAGATGTTGTTATTTTCACACCATTTTTTGAGTTGTTTTTTATGGTTTTTCAACCAATTTTAGTAATTTCAAACTTTGTTAAAAAACGTATCAAATGGAATTAGGCAGTAATTTATCTCCCAAAGCTCAGATAGACTATGAATTAGTGATTAGAGCAAGAGATTATCAAGATGAAAAAGCGTATGCCGAATTGTTGGCAAAATACAAAGATTCCATTTTTTATATGATGCTGAAAATGGTAAAAAACCAAGATGATGCAGACGATTTAACCATTGAAGCATTTGGTAAAGCCTTTAACCGATTGCATCAATACACGCCTGATTATGCTTTTAGCACATGGTTGTTTAAAATAGCTACCAACAATTGCATTGATTTTATTCGAAAAAAGAAAATGATTACCTTCTCTATTGACAAAGGCTTTGAGGACAGCGAAGGCAACAGTACCCCCTTTGATATTAAAGAAAAAAACCTTAATCCTGAAGAAAAATTTGTTCGCAAACAGAAAATACGTATCATGCGTGAAATGGTGGACAAACTTAAACCCAGGTACAAGGAATTAATCGTTTTGCGTTACTTTAGAGAACTTTCTTATGAAGAAATTGCTGAAACTACAGAGTTACCTTTAGGAACGGTAAAGGCACAATTATTTAGAGCTAGAGAAATGCTTTACAAACTGTTGTTAAACAAAAAAGATAAATTTGATTAAGCGGTTTTTACCAACTTCCTCCTGCTCCACCACCACCAAAAGAACCTCCTCCAAATCCGCCAAACGAGCCACCACCGGAACTAAAGTTGCCGAAAGAACCTCCATGACTTCTGCTAGAGGCATTCATCATCATTAAAGCAGTCCAAAAGCCTAAATTGTTAGAAGCTGCATATTTTGATGCTCCCTTAGACTTTAGTATCACAAAGAATATAATAAACAACAGTACAAAAACAAATGGAATCCAACCTCCTGAGTTTTTCTTAGCATATTCATCTGCTGAAAATTCTCCTGAGGTAATCGACATCACTGTGTTGGCTCCGGCAATAATTCCCCAACTGTATTTCTTTTCCTTAAAGTAAGGAATCATTTCGTTTTCTACAATTCGCTTGGCAATAGCATCAGGTAAAACACCTTCTAAACCATAACCGGTAGCAATAAAAGCATCTCCTCTCCCATCAACAGCTTTTTCTTTGGGTTTAATCATTATTACTATACCATTGTTTTTGCCGTCTTGTCCTACTTTCCATTTTTCACCCAAGGTATAAGTAAATTCAGCTTTATCATAACCACATAAATCGGTAACGGTTACTACCAAAATTTGTGTAGAAGTAGTATCATTAAATGCAATTAAAGCCTTTCGTAAATGAGCTTCAGATTCTGCATCTATAACATCGGCATAATCTTGTACTAAATCCTGTTTGGCAGGTTGTTCAAGTAAACATTTTTCCTCTTTGGCTGCATAGGCAGAAAAAGAAAATAGCAATAAGAATATGTAAAGTAGTTGTTTCATCTGTTTGGTCTGGGTGTTTTTTTTCAGACTCACCCCCATGTTATCTGCCGATAACTTCTCCCCCTCTCTTGGAGAGTTGATAAATCGTATCATTTTTAATTTTTATTATTCAAATTAACTCCTTCCCTTTGGGAAGGTTGGGATGGGATTTAACCTCCAAAAGAAATTTCATCACTCAATTCGTTTTCATCATTATGTTTATCGTGTGGATAGTGTTTTTTCAACTGCTCTCCTGCCAAAATTATCCCTTGCGACAAGCCCTCGGTAAATCTTCCTTCTTTAAAATTGGAAATCATCAAGTCTTTTATTTCATCCCAAAAGCCTTTTGGTACTTTTAAATTGATGCCTGCATCACCCAAAATAGCTAACTTTCTATCTTCTACTGCTAAGTAAATGAGTACACCATTACGAAGTTCCGTTTTTTGCATTTCCAATTCATCAAAAATAAAAGCAGCATGGTCGAGTACATCTTCTTTACAGTTTTTTTCTATGTGGACACGAATTTCTCCGGAAGTGTTTTTCTCTGCTGCTTTAATGGCAGCAACTATTTCTTGTTGCTGAGCTAAGGTAAATAAATCTTGAGGCATGGGTTGGGTTAAAGTTAAAATGTTTGAGGTTTGATGTTAACACCTGACAGGTTTTGAAAACCTGTCAGGTGTATAATTTAGTTTTATTTTTTATTAAAATTCTACAGTTGGAGCTACATCAGCACCTTCGGCAGATTCGAAATAGGCTCTTTTTTCAAAACCGAACATTCCTGCATAAATATTTTTAGGGAATTTTCTGATGTAAGTGTTGAAATCTTTAGCTGATTCGTTGAACTTCATACGTTCGTTAGCAATTCTGTTTTCTGTACCTTCTAACTGAGCTTGTAACTCCAAAAAGTTTTGATTGGCTTTTAAGTCAGGGTATTTTTCTACCACCACCATTAAACGAGACAATGCAGAACTTAACCCGTCTTGAGCTGCTTGGAATTTTTGCAAAGCTGCCGCGTCTAAATTATCAGCATTTATAGTAGTAGAAGTAGCTTTAGCTCTCGCATTTACAACCCCTTCTAAGGTTTCTTTTTCATGAGCTGCATAACCTTTTACCGTATTTACTAGGTTAGGAATAAGGTCGGCTCTACGTTGGTAAACGTTTTCTACCTGTGCCCATTGTCCATCGACAGCTTCATCTTTGGTTACCATACTATTGTATGAACCAATTGCTGAGAATACTAGCCACAAAATAAGCAATCCTAAGATACCTATTACAATTATTGATTTTTTCATGTGTTTATTTTTAAAATTTAGTTATTGTTGCTACAAATGTATTTAATGTGAAGGAGTTGCCATTCTGTTTTTGCAAAATCTTATTCACAATTGTTATATTTTGAAATTGAAACCCAACAGGTTTTGAAAACCTGTCGGGTTTGGTTTATTTTAGTTTTAAATCAATTCCAAACTACGTTTGATAAATTTAGTCAACTCCTCTCCTTTCAGCATATTTTGCGAAAGCATGGCTAAATCAGCTGTTTGCTTGGTTATTTCTTTTTGCTTCGTTGCATCTTTTTCATTCAGTATTTTAGAAATTAATGGGTGATTAGCATTTACCACCAAATTATAAGCATCGGGCATCGCACCACCAAACATGTTCATTCCTCCACCTACTTTACTCATATCTTTCATTCTACGCATAAACTCCGGCTGAACTATCGTCATTGGTAAATCCGTTTCGTTCATACTTTCAAAAAGTACGGTGAATTTCTCTTTTGGAACTACTTCT
>DATGOR010000333.1:0-6087 GCA_035305805.1 Vicingaceae bacterium
AACTTTATGCTCACCAATTTAATCGCAGAAATATCCGAATCGTATTATGAATTAATGGCGTTAGATAACCTTTTGGACATTGTGAATCAAAACATCGAAATTCAGAAAGATGCCTTAAATGTAGTTCGTCAACAAAAAAAAGCGGCAAAAGTTACTCAATTGGCAGTGAATAGATTTGAAGCTCAATTGCTTAACACTACTAATTTGCAATTTGATATAAAACAGCGGATTATTGAAGCCGAAAACAGAATCAATTTTTTAACTGCTCGATATCCTTCTCCAATAAAAAGGGCTTCAACAAGTTTTACCGATATTACTTTAGATTCGTTAAACGTTGGTGTTCCTTCGCAATTGTTGTTGAATCGTCCGGATATTAGGCAAGCAGAATATAAATTAGCAGCCGCAAAGCTGGATGTAAAAGTAGCAAGGGCTAATTTTTATCCATCTATTGGTATCACAGCAAATGCAGGTTTTCAATCTTTCAATCCGGCATTTTTGCTAAACCCTGAATCCATTATGTACAATTTTGCCGGAGACTTGTTGGCACCATTGGTAAATAGAAATGCCATTAAAGCAGCCTATAAATCTGCCAATTCATTTCAAATACAGGCAGTTTATGAATACGAACAAAGTATTTTGAATGCTTATATTGATGTGGTAAATCAACTGAATAAATTAGAGAACTACTCACAAAGTTTTAATACTAAAAAAGAGGAAGTAGTTATTTTAAAACAGTCTATTAACATTGCCAACAGTTTGTTTTACGCAGCAAGAGCTGATTACGCAGAAGTTTTATTTACACAACGTGAAGCCTTGGAAGCTAAAATAGATTTGGTGGAAATAAAAATGCAGCAAATGAGTGCAAAAGTAAATTTATATAGGGCCTTAGGTGGCGGTTGGAATTAAAACTATTTACATCACTACCAAATAATGCAAACTAAAATAGATGAAAAAAGCTATTCCAATAAAGCTCAGAATTTTTAACAACAGTTTGGGTTGATACGGTTTTGGAACACTTGAATGAGTAATGGCTAAGTAATTTAAAATGGCTAATAATGGCGATGATAAAAAAGCAATAGCTGTTGCAAAATCAATCATGGTTTTCATGTTAGTAGCAAAAAATGCTATGATGATAACTGTTCCTAAAGACAATATGGTTAGCCAAATCCAATAACTTTTTTGAATTTTCTTTAGCGTGGGAAACATCAAGCCAGTAGTAACTTCCATTACTCTAGGTTGAGCATCTAAACAAGTGAGCGTTGTACTTATCATAGTTGTTAGTGCTGCTATAGCAACTATTAAATAAGCCCAACTGCCTATGTTGTTAGTGTAAATTTCTAACAATTGAGCAGTAAATATTGCTCCATTTCCCGAAAGTTCTATACCGGTTCCGTAGAAACTAACCGCACCTAATCCTAGAAATGCCAACGACAATATTAAAGTAGCCCAATAACCGATTTTAAAGTCGAAAAGGGTATTTTTTAACGTAATTTTTTCACCTACTGTCTTTTGTTTTTCGGTAGTCCAGATGGAATGCCAAACAGCAATATCAAAAGGTGCGGGCATCCATCCCATAAGGGCTATTAAAAATAATATATGTTCGTGGTTATTAAATGAAAATAGTTGAAGAAATTCCGGTTGTCGGTCGTAATCACCAAAAAGAGCAATAATAAAAGTACTGATGGTAGATACCGAGAGCAAAACAATAATGAATTTCATACTTTTATCCAATAGTTGATATTTACCTACAAGTAATAGCAAGCAACAAAATCCTAACACCAAAGCAGCTATACTCCAAATAGGTAAATTTACATTAAAGACTTCTGCTACAATACCGGCCGTAACCATAGTTACAGCCGATTGAATAACAAACATGCTTAAAAAGGTAAGCACAAAAAAAAGTACAACCGACCATTTTCCAATTTTTTGATAGCCGAAGAGCAAGTTTTTTCCGGTTGCAGCGGCATAGCGTGGTCCAAACTCAAAAAAAGGATACTTTAAGACAATGGCTATAACTACTGCCCAAACCAACTGATAACCAAAATCGGCTCCCGCTCTAGTAGATTGAATTAAGTGCGAAACTCCCACTGCTGCTCCGGCATAAAGCAACCCCGGCCCTAATTTTTGAAACCAACCTAATTTCATTGTTGTTGTGTGTTAATTGGTTAACACAAAGTAAACTATTTTTTCGGATAACACACAAACCATTTTTTTACCGGACGAGCCAACGATGAAATGTTTAATGTATCGGCTGCTTCAGAAATATCTTTTACCGTATTGTTTTTAAGTAAAATGTTAATCTTATCCATTTTAGGATTATAAGCATTGTTCTCAATCGTATCCTGAAAAACAAAATATTCTACTTCTTTATCGTCTATTTTAAGCTGCTTGGCAAACTTTGTTCTTAATCCGTTCAGTTCTTCTTTAGCTATTTTATTATCGCTTATAGCAACTTTGTATAAATTCCTGTTTACCATCATTTTGCAAAGTTTAGATAAAATCTTATCGGTATGATTTTGCCATACTTTAACTGCAGCCATTATGTCGTAATCATCTAAATTAGCAAACTCATCTAACAACTCCGGCTGGTTTTTAAAAGATTCTAAATTATGTTGAGCATACAAAAAAGTACGCAAAGCAGGAGTACAAAATAATTCTTCCTTATTCAATGCTAATTTTTTAGCACGTTTTAGAATATTCACCAATAAATTTTCTGCAGAAAGTACTGTTTTATGCAAATAAACTTGCCAATACATCAATCTTCGAGCAATAATAAATTTTTCTATAGAGTAAATACCTTTTTCTTCAATTGCTAAATGATCTTTATGCACATTTAGCATGGTAATAATTCTTTCGGTACTAATTACCCCTTCAGAAACTCCTGTAAAAAAGCTATCTCTTCTCAAATAATCAAGTCTATCCATGTCTAACTGCCCTGAAACCAATTGATGTAAAAATTTTTTTGGATATTCGTTTCTAAAAATCTGCAAAGCAACATCCAACTTACCATTAAACTCTTTATTGAGTTTATCCATAAATAGAGTAGAAATTTCTTCGTGAGAAATATCACTAACAATGCTGTGTTCCAATGCATGCGAAAAAGGACCATGACCAATATCGTGCAATAAAATGGCAATGGTAACACCTATGGCTTCTTCATCAGTAATTTCATGTCCTTTAGAACGAATAACATCAATGGCTTTGGTCATTAAATTCATAGTTCCCATGGCATGATGAAAACGTGTGTGTAAGGCTCCCGGGTAAACCAAATGAGTTAACCCTAATTGTTTAATTCTTCTTAAACGCTGAAAATAAGGGTGTTCAATTAAATCGAAAATTATTTCGTAAGGAATAGTAATAAAACCATAAATGGGGTCGTTAAAAATTTTCTTTTTATTTACACTTGGCATTTTATGTGAGCGTTAATATTAGTTAAATAAATAAATTATAGCATATTTGATGCTTCAAAAGTACTATTTTTGGAAGTAATCTTACGACAGAAAAAACGATTAAAATTTTATATATTATGAGCAATATAACTATACTTTGGGCAGATGATGAAATTGATTTACTAAAACCTCATATTTTATTTTTAGAAGAAAAAGGCTATCAGGTAATAGGTACACCAAGTGGTGATGAAGTAATGGATATATTAAAAGACAAACGAGTTGATATTGTATTTTTGGATGAAAATATGCCCGGGTTATCGGGGTTAGAAACCCTAGAGTTGGTAAAAACAAAATATCCTGCTTTACCGGTAATTATGATTACAAAAAGCGAAGAAGAATATATTATGGAAGAGGCAATTGGGGCAAAAATATCGGATTATTTGATTAAACCTGTAAATCCCAATCAGATTTTACTAACGGTAAAAAAGAACTTAGATACCGCAAAGTTAGTAACCGCCAAATCTACTTCTAACTATCAGCGAGAATTCAGAGAAATTGGTATGCAACTGAACGATAATTTAGATTTTAACGAATGGGGGGAGTTATTTAAAAAACTGGTTTATTGGGAATTGGAATTAGAAAAATCAAACGATGGGAGTATGGAGGAAATTTTTCAAATGCAAAAAAATGAGGCCAATCTTCAATTCGGCAAATTTATTGAAAAGAGCTATCAGCACTGGCTTTCTGCTAAGGATGAAGCACCTGTAATGTCGCACAATTTGATGGCTAAGTATGTTTTTCCTCATTTAAAAGAAAGTGAGGATTCCTTATTTTTTGTAGTTATAGATAATTTACGGTACGATCAGTGGAAAAGCCTCCGCCCTATCTTGTCAAAAGATTATTGGATAGATAGCGAAGATATTTTTTACAGTATTTTACCTACTACCACTCAATACTCAAGAAATGCAATGTTTGCCGGAATGATGCCTTCTGAAATAAAAAAACGTTTTCCTGACAAATGGATAGACGATGAAGAAGAAGGTGGAAGAAATTTACACGAGAAGTTTTTCGTTGAAAATCAATTGACTAGAAACGGGTTGTCTAATGTTAAGATTTCTTACAACAAAGTATTGAATGTAAGCTACGGACAAAAGGTATTGCGTGAAGTACCCTCTATGTTTAATAACAAACTAAACATCATTGTTTACAACTTTGTAGATATGCTTTCGCACGCTAGAACTGATACCGAAATAGTAAAAGAATTAGCTACTGATGAAGCTGCTTATCGTTCTGTTGTAAAATCGTGGTTTGAACACTCTACGCTTATAGAAATATTAAAAGAAATTGCAGCAAGAGGTGGGAAGGTTGTAATTACAACCGATCATGGTTCTGTTAGAGTAAAAGAGCCTTCAAAAATCATTGGAGATAAAGATACCAATACCAACCTAAGGTACAAACAAGGTAAAAGTTTGGATTATCAAGAAAAAGAAGTTTATGCAGTTAAAAACCCGGAAGACATTCACTTACCAAAAGTAAATGTTAGCCAGTCGTTTGTTTTTGCAAAAAACGATTACTTTTTTGCCTATCCCAATAATTTTAATCATTATGTAAATTACTATAAAGATACTTTTCAGCATGGTGGAATTTCGTTAGATGAAATACTTATTCCTGTGGTAACACTTAGTGCAAAAAAGTAATGAAAGTTGAAAAAGAACGTGTTAAAATAGATGTAGGTGAAATTTTTACCTGCAAATGGATGCCTGAAGAATTAAAAAAAGAACATCCTATCATTTTGTTGCATGATTCTTTGGGATGTGTTGGATTATGGAAGGATTTCCCGGAAAAGTTAGCTCGCCAAATGCAACAACCTGTAGTGGCTTACGACCGATTAGGGGCAGGTAAATCATCTCCATTAAAAGATATACCATCCGTTGATTTTATAGAAAAAGAAGCATTTCACTTTTTTCCTCAACTGATTTCAGCTTTAGGAATAGATAAATTTTCATTATTAGGACACAGTGTAGGTGGTGCTATGGCTTTATTAATCGCATCCAACAACAATTCATCTTGTCAGTCGGTAATTACAGTAGCTGCACAGGCTTATGTTGAAGAAAAAACCATTACTTCTATTGCTGCTGCTGAGCAATTTTTTAAAAATGAAGAACATTTTAATAAATTAGTTAAATGGCATGGAAATAAAGCTAAATGGGTATTAGATGCATGGACAATAATTTGGCAATCAAAAGGTTTTCAATCTTTTAGTGTTTTGCCTTATTTATCTAAAATAACATGCCCCACACTTGTATTACATGGCGAATTAGACGAGTATGGTTCATCTAATTTTCCAAAAAGTATTGCAACAGCAATATCTTCTCATTCAAATTACATCATTATGCAAAACTGTGGACATATTCCACACAGAGAACAACCATTACAATTATTGCAACATATTAAGGATTTTTATACAGAAGTGGAAGGTGATATTTATTCTCCAAGCAATTCTCTAGCTTGATTTACAGGAATAAGTTCATCACCATGAAGAGCAATAACAAAAGCTCCTTTTATACCTTTTTCATCCACAATTTTGGTTTTGTGAGCTTGAGCTTCATCATACGATTTGAATGTTCCGGTAGTATATCTGGTAAGTTCGTTATCAATTTTTGTCTGTTCTACTCCTTTTATAGTCATAAATTTAGTT
>DATGOR010000334.1:0-2628 GCA_035305805.1 Vicingaceae bacterium
GGTAAAGATATGATGAGCATTATAGAGCTAGTCTATCGTGTAGCTGATTTTTACGGATACGATAAAAGCGTAGTAACTCCCATAGCTTCAAGTAGCTTAAATCAAGCTGCTCAGCGTCCACCTAAAACCGGATTTGTATTAGACAAAGCCATTCGGCAATTAGGTTATGCTCCACACAGCTTTGAAGAAGGCTTGACTATAATTACCGAACAATTAAAAACTACTCGTTAATAAATTTATACATGATATAACCGTGGTGCATTTGGAAGAAAATTTGTCAGTTCGAGTTAATTTCATGATTGAAATGAATGAAATTAGTATCGAGAACACAAATTTTCAATAAAAACAGTGTGTTCTCGATACTTTTTTCTATGAAAAAAACTCGAACTGACACTATTTTTATTGGAAATTCTTCAAATACACCAAGGGTATAATATACATTTTGTATATTATGTATATATTGCGTATTTTTGTGTAAAAATTAACTCTTATGAGAAAAAACATCGATATTGACGAGACCACACTTACCAAGCTTAAGCTTATTGCTGCATTAGAAAACATGAGTGTAAAAGGTCTGATGGAAAATGCTGTTAAATGGTTTGTAAAACAAAAAGAAAAACAACGTTACGAACAGCTTACAGCCGCAGAAAAAGAAGATTTGGGACTGCTCTTATTAATGCAACAAACGGATATTAATGATGTTGTTAGCGAAGAAGATTTCTTTAAAGCGTTGAATGAAAAATGAATGTAATATACACTAAAACCATTACCAAAGACGTAAGGAAAATTAAGGATAAAAAACTAGTTGATAAGCTAACAGCTATTATTCAACAATTAAAAACTACCTCATCCTTAGAGGAGGTTCAGCAACTTAAAAAACTAAAAGGTCATCCTGCTGCTTATAGAATTAGAGTTGGAGATTATCGATTGGGGTTTTATTATGAAGAAAACACCGTAATTCTCGCTAGAATAGTAAAAAGAAGCGATATTTATAAATTATTTCCTTAGTTAAACGTGCATCATTTTTCATTTAAAATAGCTCACCCTCACCTGTTTCAGCAACAGTTATTACATCATTTTTCTGCTGCTGAAAGTGTAGTTTTTTTGAATAGTAATTCACCTGAAAAAAAATCTTACTTTGCAGTTGCTAACCGACACCAATGTTTGAAAAACGAATGGCAATTTGGTTTTATCAGCTACGATTACAAAAACAATATTGAGCAACTGAGCTCAAATCATGAAGACCACATAGCGTTCCCGGAAAAACATTTTTTTACGCCCGAATGGTTGTTTGTTTTATGTAAAAACGAAGTAACGGTTTATTATGACGATATCCATGATAAAAGTACCATTGTACAATTAGTAAACGATATAAAGAATGTGGTAACACCTCCTATAGAACATTCCATTTCTATTCCGATAAAAAGTAAAATGGATAAATCTACCTATTTGGAAAAAGTAGCTGCTTTAAAGCAACACATCCAGTTGGGAGATATTTATGAGGTTAATTTTTGTCAGGAGTTTTTTGCAGAAAATGTTACCATTAATCCGATAAATTATTATTTACTGCTAAATAAAAAATCGCCAACACCTTTTTCTTGTTTTGTAAAACATCACGATAAGTATTTACTTTGTGCATCTCCCGAAAGATTTATCCAAAAAAATGGCAGTAATATTATTTCTCAACCTATCAAAGGAACAATAAAACGAGGCTTAACAACCAAGGAGGATGAGCATTTAAAACAACAACTTATTACCGATAAAAAAGAACGAAGTGAGAACATTATGATAGTGGATTTGGTTAGAAACGACTTGTCTAAAATTGCTAAAAAAAATACGGTGGAAGTAGATGAGCTTTGTGGAATTTACACTTTTCCTCAGGTACACCAGATGATTTCTACCATAAAAGCTAAACTGCAAGATAACACCACTTTTGATGACATTATAAAAGCATTATTCCCTATGGGGTCTATGACTGGTGCTCCTAAAATTAGTGCCATGCAGCTAATTGAAAAATATGAAACTACTAAAAGAGGCTTGTATTCCGGTTCGGTAGGATATATTAATTCGGAAGGAGATTTTGATTTTAATGTGGTAATAAGAAGTTTGGCGTATAATAGCCAAAGTGGTTATTTATCATTTATGGTCGGAGGTGCTATTACCGCTTTATCAGACCCCGAAAAAGAATACGAAGAATGTTTGCTGAAAGCCAAAGCTATGATGGAAGTATTGCAACCAACTATTGTTACATAAAGCCTAATTCAAACTTGGCTTCTTCACTCATCATGTCTTTGTTCCAAGATGGTTCCCAAACCATAGTAACCACACAGGATTTTACCGACCAAAGTGCCTCTATTTTTTGACGGACTTCTTCGGGTAAACTTTCTGCTACCGGGCAAGATGGAGAAGTTAGCGTCATTAAAATTTCGGCATTAAACTCTTCATCTAAATTAATTTCATAGATTAATCCTAATTCGTAAATATCTACAGGAATTTCAGGGTCGTACACCGTTTTAAGTGTATCAATTATTTGCATCTCCACATCTTGTTTGGAGAGTTGGTTGGTGTGTTCTTTATTTTCTTCCATCGTTTAAAAAGTTTCAGGTTTGAGGTTTGAGGTTTGAGGTT
>DATGOR010000335.1:0-4705 GCA_035305805.1 Vicingaceae bacterium
AAAATAAAAGTAGGGAGCTAGTTCGAGTTTAGCGAAGCGTAACTCGGACTTACAGCAACAAAAGAAAAGAGAGTATGTGAATAAAATAAAAAAACATGAAAAACAATACCACGAGTTACACTACGTTAAACTCGCGGCAGCGATGGGAATGACGGCAATAGATAGTTTAGGAGTTTATAAGGTTAAAAGTTTAGAGGTTCTAGGTTTATAAAATCTATAAAGACCGACCTTTGATTAAGTTAGCTAGTTTTCTTGTGGTTATAATTTAGCGAGGGCTTTGTGTAAGCAATCCTTGAACTGCAAAAAACCAAAATAAAGAAGGTGTTAGTGCCTTTTACTTGGCAACCAAAAGCAAAACAGTTACAGGGCTTGGGTTGTGTGGCAAATTTAACCACTTAGAAAACCCTAAATTAATCAGCAGTCTTGAATTTTTGGTTCTTTTGTTTCAAGACAAAAGAAAGGCAATATTACTTTTTAGCAAAGACTTACCAACTTAATTAAATAGCTTCTTTAATTAAAAAGATTCCCGATAATTTTTCCGATGCACTTCTAAATTTCGAGAATAACATAAAGGGATAATTTACTTGTTTCCATAAAATGGAAACGCTATGTTATGACTAAAAATCTACTTATTTGGAACTATTAATTACTATGTCGCTATGTGGTTAAGTTTAGTTATTCGTGCATTCGTGGCATTATTCTAAACTAATCAACTAACTTTTTATTCCTCTAATCATTTCTCTTTTTCCGGGTGGACCTTGTAGCGTTTCTAGCGTAAAACCTACCGATTTTATAGTTCTTTTTACCACTCCTTTAGCACAATAAGTTACCAAAATGCCGTTTGGATGCAATAAGTCAAACATCTTTTTAAAAAGCTCAGGCGTCCACATTTCCGCTTGCTTTTCAGGAGCAAAAGCATCAAAATAAATAACATCGAATAGCTGATGAGCAGTAAATTGATGAATGTCCGTATGGTGTTTGGTAAACCTGAACCTTGGATGGATAGCTACCGATTGATGGCTTGCTGCGTGAATTTGTTCGAACCACTGCTTTGCTTCATCGGTTAATTCAAGAATGGAAGCGTAATTGAGTTGTTGAATCAGGTTGCTGCTCAACGGAAATTTTTCTACGGTAGTATAATGCACCTCTCCTATTCTATCATTCGCATCCAGACAAGTTAAAATAGCATTTAACCCTGTTCCTAAACCCACTTCTAAAATGGAAACATTACTAGTTGGATTAAAATAATTCAATCCATTTTTTATAAAAACGTGCCGAGCTTCCTGAATGGCACCATGAATGGAATGATACGTTTCGTTCAGTTCTTTTACATAAAGTGTGTGCGAACCATCTGCCGTTTTTTTTAGTTCCATTTTTAATGATAATTAACGTTGAATATGATTTTCATTATGTTTTAAACTAATTGTTAGGTGTAACTTCGCAAAAAAAATTCATTGAATGATAACACAACAGCACATCGACAAAGGTATTTCTTTTGAAGCATACCACCAACTTTACCAAGAACAAGTTGCTAACGGACAAACTTCCGGTTTAGACCAATCAGAAGGACTTATAGCATATACCAAATTAAATTTTTCTCGTTTAAAAAGAAGTTATAAAACCACCGAAATTGCGAATGAAACGAAAGCGATGCTTGAAAAAATTAGCACCCCACTTACTTGGTTGGTTTTAACTGAAACTTGGTGTGGCGATGCTGCTCAAAATATTCCGGTTTTAGCCAAAATGGCTGAGTTGAATCCTGCTATCTCACTAAAATTAATTTTTAGGGATGAAAACCCGGAGGTGATGGATAACTTTTTGACGAACGGCAGTAAATCTATCCCTAAATTAATTTGCGTAAATGAAAACTTGGAAGTACTTGGTACCTGGGGACCACGTCCCGCTGCTATCCAAAGCTGGTTTGTGGAAGAAAAAAACAAACCCACTACCGATATGGATCAATTAAAAATTGATTTGCAACAAAAATACAATGCCGACAAAGGTCTGAGTTTACAAAGTGAACTAATGGAATTATTGCAACAATGGCAAAGTAAAAAAATGACTACTGCTGTATAAACTGTTGGTTAATTTTTCATTCTTCCATAAAATTTCTACTAAAAACGTGTATTTTTGATGTGTTGTACATCTTAACAAGACTTAACACATGCTGCAAACCTTATTGGTAAAAAATTACGCTATTATTGAGGAAATATCACTCGATTTTAATGCCGGATTTTCGGTCATTACAGGAGAAACAGGTGCAGGAAAATCCATTTTGTTAGGAGCTCTGTCGCTTATTTTGGGACAACGAGCAGATACTTCTATTCTTAACAACAAAGAAAAAAAATGTGTGGTAGAAGGTGTTTTTAATGTTCCTAAAGAGTTGGTAACAGATTTCTTTTTAGCCCATCAACTAGATTTAGAATTTCCGGTGGTTATTCGCAGAGAAATTGCAGCCAATGGTAAATCAAGAGCATTTATTAACGATACCCCTGTCAACTTAACACTGCTCAAAGATTTAACCACCGTACTGCTTGACATACATTCGCAACACGAAACACTGGCATTAAATTCGGCTGAATTTCAGATAAATGTGATAGATGCTTTTGCTAAAAGCAATTCGTTATTAAACGATTATAAAGAAAAATATGTATCGCTAAAACAGTTAGAACAGCGTTTTTATCAGTTAAAAAACACTGAAAATTCAGCCAAAGCCGATGCTGATTACTTACAATTCCAACTCAACGAACTAAAAGCCTTACAATTAAAAAAAGGGGAACACGAAGTGCTGGAGCAGCAGTTGGAAATGATAAATAATGCCGAGCAAATTATCAGTACCTTACAGTTGGCAGCTGAAGGGCTCCAAAACAATGATGAAAGCATAGTTGTTAAACTCACTGCTATAGAACAAGCATTTAGAAAAATTAGTCATTGTTCGGAAGATTACCAACAACTTAATGAACGTATTAACAGTGTTTTAATAGAATTGAAAGATATTTTTAGTGAAGTGGAAAGCCAATTGGATTCGGTAGATGTAGATGCTTCAGAGCAAGAGGTAATAAATAATAGAGTGAACACGATTAATACCTTAATTCAAAAACATCGACTAACCCAAGCTGATGAATTAATTGATTTAGAACAACAATTAGAAGAACAATTAGACGGTATTAATTCATCTGAAGAAAAATTATTGGCACTAGGAAAAGAAATTCAGGAAAAACACCAAGTAGCAACAGCAGCTGCCAAAAAATTATCCGCTCACCGATTAAAAATATTATCCGCTTTTGAAAAAAATATCATTAACAACCTAAAGGAATTGGGAATGGAAAATGCGGTGTTTAAAATTCACCATCAGCCCTTAAAAGAGTTAAATTCTTTTGGGATGGATGAGTTTGAATTTATGTTTTCTGCCAATAAAGGAATGACTCCCAAGCCTTTGAACAAAACAGCTTCCGGAGGTGAACTTTCTAGGTTAATGTTGACGATAAAAGCACTGCTGGCTCAAAATTCTACCTTGCAAACTATTTTGTTTGATGAAATAGATACAGGGGTTTCTGGAGATATTGCTTACAAAATGGCTGCTATAATGGAAGGGATGAGTAACAATATTCAGGTAATAGCAATTACACACTTACCACAGGTGGCAGCCAAAGGAAATACGCACTTTAAAATTTACAAAAGCAATAAAGGAAATAAAACGCAAACTTTTGTCAACATCTTGGATAACAACCAACGAATTGAAGAGATTGCAAAAATGCTAAGTGGTAAAGAATTGACAGAAGCAGCGAAAGAAAATGCTAAAAACTTATTAATTATCAAATAAAATAGCTACAACTGCTATTATTTTGTTAAACTCACTATATTTGTAACCGTTTAAAAAAATACAATACCAAAATGGCAAATAATTTATTACAAGGAAAAAAAGGAATTATTTTCGGTGCATTAAACGAAAATTCAATTGCATGGAAAGTAGCTGAAAGAGCTCACGAAGAAGGAGCTGAATTTATTTTAACCAACGCACCAGTTGCCATGAGAATGGGAGAATTAGATGCTTTGGCCGAAAAAACAGGATCTAAAGTTATTCCTGCCGATGCTACTTCTATGGAAGATTTAGAAAAATTGTTTGATGCTGCTGTTGAACAATTTGGAAAAATTGATTTCATTCTTCACTCTATTGGAATGTCTATCAATGTTAGAAAAAACATTCCTTATACCGAGTCTAATTACGATTATTATATAAAAGGTATGGATGTTTCTGCTATCTCATTTCATAAAGTGATGAAAGTAGCCATGCAAAAAGACATTATGAATGAATGGGGATCTATTTTAGCTCTTTCATACATTGCTGCTCAGCGTGTGTTTCCGGGATATAACGATATGTCTAATGCCAAAGCTTTATTAGAATCTATTGCTCGTAATTTCGGTTATCATTATGGCGTTCAGAAAAAAGTAAGAGTGAATACTATTTCTCAATCACCAACGCAAACTACTGCCGGAAGTGGCGTTTCAGGATTTAACTCCTTTATTAAATATGCTGAAGAAATATCTCCGCTAGGTAATGCACCTGCTCTTGCTTGTGCTGATTATTGTATTTCATTATTCTCAGATTTAACCAAATACGTTACCATGCAAAACCTTTTCCATGATGGTGGTTTTTCTACCACAGGAGTGAGTGAAAAAGCAATGGAACACTTTGAATAAAAAA
>DATGOR010000336.1:0-4986 GCA_035305805.1 Vicingaceae bacterium
ATCACTAGAGTCGAAGTTTTCAACTATTTCTAAAATATCTTTTACATCTAAAATGGGGAAGAATATACTTTCAATATTATGAAAGCCATCAGGTCTTTTTTCAATTACATTTAACCCTATATTTATTTTAGCATTTGGAAAGGTGAGCATGAATCTTTGATGCTAAAACAAGTGCTTTTCTGCGTGATAGGATGAGCGAACTAGCGGTCCGCTTTCCACATATTTAAACCCCAAGTTTAACCCTATTTCTTTATATTCAGCGAATTGATTGGGAGTAATAAACTCTTTCACCGGCAAATGTTTTGGTGTTGGTTGTAAATATTGGCCTAAAGTTAAAATATCACATCCGACATTTACTAAGTCTTGCATGGTTTCAATTACTTCTTCTCTAGTTTCTCCCAAGCCAAGCATTACACCAGATTTTGTTCTCATGCCTCCTTCTTTTAGTCTTTTTATTACTTCTAGGCTTCTATCGTATTTCGCTTGTATTCTTACTTCTCGTGTAAGTCGCCTAACTGTTTCTAAGTTGTGTGAAACAATTTCCGGAGCAACATCTATAATCCGTTGTAGGTTTTCCCAATCCCCTTTAAAATCCGGTATTAGAGTTTCCATGGTAGTTTGTGGACTGTATTCCCTTACTTTTTTTACAGTTTCTACCCAAATTATAGAGCCTCCATCCTTTAAGTCATCTCTATCAACGGATGTAATGACGCAATGCTTAACATTCATTAATTTAACAGAGTTAGCTACTCTTTCAGGTTCTTGTATATCAACAGGTAATGGTCTTCCTGTTTTTACAGCACAGAATCCGCAAGAGCGTGTACAGATGTTTCCTAAAATCATAAATGTTGCGGTTCCGGCTCCCCAACATTCGCCCATATTAGGGCAGTTGCCGCTTTCGCAAATGGTATGCAGTTTATGTTCAGAAACAATTTGTCGTACTTTAGTGTATTCCTTTCCTGTAGGAAGTTTTACTTTTAACCAAGAAGGTTTTTGAATTTTTTTGTATTCCGTTTCAGTATTTTTTTCTTCAGCAATCATTCCTTTACTTTTCAATTAATATATTAAATGGTTTTTTTTGATCCAAACGAAAAGGTTACATATAAGTTTAGTAACCAGTTTCTATTTAATTCATTAGCCATCATGGGCAGTTTTTGTAAAAACAAATCTGCTTCAATTCCAATTTCTAATGCGTTTAAGTTTTCTGCTTCTTTAGCAGATTCAAAATTAATTCCTCCTTTAAAAAATAAGCCGGGGATTACTTTTCCGCCAAACAAGCCTTTCAGGGCGGGTCCTTTTCCTACAATATCGTTTTGTGTGTGTAAATCCGGATCATAACGCTCAAATCGTGTGTCAATGGTTTCTAATTCTTCATTGTAATATAGGACTTCTAGGTATATGGGTTTAGCATAAGCCAATGTAATCCCTGTATTGTAAATCATAGCGATTGCAATTCCTCTCACGCTTTGCTTGCTTACAAAGGTTTTGTGATTCCCTACACTTGCTCTTAATAGAAACATGGTATTTAACTTTCCGTAAACGTATCCGTTAGAGTTATCAAAAAGAGAGGTAAATGTTTTTATTTCTTTAGGATGTTTTAAGCCTACTAATTCCCCTTCAAATGTCCTTCGGGTAAAGCCGGAAGTATATAATCCATACCTGTAATTAAACCCCCAACCGGTGGTGTGTATAATTAACCCGTAAGCTTGTTCGCTTTGATAAACGGTTCTTGCTTCTTCAAAAATGGTTTCTTGTGCTTTGGAAGTATTAACTCCAAAGAAGAAAAACAAAATGATTATTGATAAAGCAAACCTTTTCATAAGCAAAAGCAAAAATAATAATAAATATTTGGTCAATTTTACATCACTAACTCTATTTTAGTTTTAAAAATTTAAAAAATCAAATAAATATGGCTACATCTAAAGTGATTTATCAAGGGAATTTAAGGACTTATGCTACTCATCTTTATTCCGGAAATTCAATTATTACAGATGCACCGTTGGATAATCAAGGGAAAGCAGAGGCTTTTTCGCCTACTGATTTGGTAGCTACCGCACTGGCTTCTTGTATGTTTACTATTATTGGCATTAAAGCTCGTGATGCTCAATTTTCTATCGAAAATAGTACTGCAACCATCACTAAAATTATGGCGGATGCTCCAAGAAAAATTAAGGAAATAGTAATTGATTTCGATTTTTCAAATCATACATACACGGATAAGGAAAAGAAAATTATTGAAAATTCAGCAAGAACTTGTCCGGTGGCACTTAGTTTGTCGCCCGAAATAAAACAAACGTTAAGCTTTAAGTTCTAAGGCTTTTTTTACTGCATTAACAGACACTCCGGTGTGTGAAGTATGAAAAATGCACTTTCCGTTTTTGATAAGCAGTAATTGAGGAGATTGGTGTTCTACAGAAAAATCAGTTGCAATTTTATCTGAAAGTTCTCGAAATGCTAATAAATCTAAGTAGTATATTGGGAGTTTGTTTTCAGGGAAATCCCAAGAAGAAACGAGGCGCAATTGAGCCATTTTACTAATGGCACATCTGGTGCTATGCTTAAAAATAGCCACACAAAAAAAGTCCTCTTCAAAAGAAGAAGACATTAATTTATCATAATCAGAAATAGTTTTTAATGGTTGCCAGTGCATAAAATTATGCAGCTACTTTAGTAGTTTTCACGTCTGCTTTACCGTAAGCAGGGCATGTGCCATGGCTTTTGCAAGAAGAGTATAATAAGGCTAATAAAAACAAAGAGGCTAATGTTAGAGTAAGTTTTTTCATCTGGTTTTTGTTAATTTAGATTACAAACATACTAAAATAAATTATATTTAGTTTTCATATTTATTAACAATTTTTCTCTAAGTCGACAAATAATATCGCTTAACACTAGGTAAAATCAGATAGGTGATTATTTTTTTTATGCGTTAATAAATAAGATTTGTTCTTAAAAACACTTTAACTTTGGTGTCAACTTTTTACAACATTATTTTTCATGTATCTTATCTGTTAAATTTGTTGTTTATTTGAAGCATGTTTCTTTTTCGAAATCATATCTTTTATAATACGTTGATTTTACACACGGTGTTAATGTTGGTTACACCTGTTTTTGTTTCAGCTCAAACTAAAAAGGTTAAGATAGTATTTACTGACACCTTGTTAACCAAAAAAATGCAGTCGGAATTAATATCCTTATCCGTAAAAGAAACCACTTTTTCAGGCATTAAATCTGTTGTTAAAGATATTGATAACCAGCTTATAGAAAAATCTTTTTTAGCTTATCACCTTGATAGTATTGCAACAGATAGTGCGGCTTTAATATTTTATTATCATTTAGGTAAAAAAATTACATGGGCTAAAATTTCAACCAATACCATTGACGAAGAAGTTTTGAGTAAAGTGGGGTTTAGAGACAAACTCTATAATCAAAGACCGTTTAATGAAACTCAATTAAAACGACTCTATATAAAAGTAGTTTCATTTTATGAAAATCATGGCTATCCTTTTGCTTCTATATTTTTAGATAGTGTAATAATTAAAGACCACCGTTTGTACGGAAAAATCGGCATTAACAAGGGACAGCTTTATAAAATTGATAGTGTAGTTGTAAAAGGGAACGCTACTGTTTCTGATAATTACATAAAAAATTATATAAGAATTAATGATGACGATATTTATAATGAAGAAGCTATAAAAAAACTGAGTACTAGACTAAAAGAAATTCCTTTTGTAGCAGAAGAGCAGCCTCCACGTGTTTTTTTCAACGAAAAAAGTGCTCATGTTCAATTGTTGCTAAAAAAGAAACAAGCCAATAGGTTTAATGGAATTTTGGGGATTGTACCTGATGAAGAGGGGAAAATTCGATTTAATGGAGATGTTAAGTTGCTTTTGCTGAATTCTTTTAAACGTGGTGAAGAAATAGCTTTTAATTGGAGGGCTATGCAGAATAACTCTCAAGATTTAAAACTTAACACTGCCTATCCTTTCATGTTTAATAGCCCATTTGGAGCAGAATATCAATTGAATATTTATAAAAGAGACAGTACATACATCGATGTGTTTAATAAATTAGGTTTAAGGTATATTTTAAAAGGCAACAACTATTTTAGTGTGTTTTATGAAAATAAAAACTCCAGTTTATTATCGCAAAGCAATTTTGCTAACCTCACTGTTTTGCCGGATTTTGCCGATGTGAACACTCAACTTTATGGAATAGGAATATTGTTTAATCAGTTAGATTATATTAACAACCCACGTAAAGGATTCAGCATTAGTGCTAATGGAGCTTTTGGAAATAAAAAGATTAAAAAAAATGCACAGATAAACGATGTAGTTTACAATGGGATTAATCTCAATACCGAATTGTACACAGCTAAAGCAGATTTAGCATTCTATATTCCAATAAGAAAAAGAAGTGTTGCGAAAATAGGAACACAAAATGGATTTACTTACAACGAAAACTTGTTTGATAACGAACTTTTTAGAATTGGTGGCTTTCATTTACTTAGAGGTTTTGACGAAGAATCTATTTTTGCCTCTTTTTATACTGTTCAAACATTGGAATATAGGTTTATTTTAGAACAAAATTCTTATTTATATTTATTTTCGGATGTGGCATTTTACGAATATAAAACGCCTAAAAAATACATTGTTGATAGGCCTTATAGCTTTGGTTTAGGAATGAATTTTGAAACCAATGCCGGAATTTTTTCACTAAGCTATGCCATAGGAAAGCAATTCGATAATCCTATTCAATTTCGTTCGGCAAAAATTCATTTTGGTTTTATTAATTATTTTTAATCTGCATTCAAACATAGCAAAATTGGTTGAATTGGTTTTATCTGTTTTCATTTTGTTAATTTTGTTGTCCTAACTTATTTATGAGCTATATGGAAAATGTTATCAATCCAATTTACTTATCCAAAGAAAAAATTGAAGAGCTAAAGCATGAATTTAATAGTGCAAAACCTTGTAAACATGTTGTTTT
>DATGOR010000337.1:0-2072 GCA_035305805.1 Vicingaceae bacterium
GAAAATTAAATGACTGAATTAGGACTCTATTTTGCTAAAAAATCAATAAACAGATCGGATGTATCTCGTAAAACTGGTATTAGCAAAACACGATTAAGTGAACTTTCAAATAACGAAACCACGCAATTAAAAGTCAGAGAACTTTACTTAATCGCTCTTGCTATTGATGAAGATCCTGGCGATTTATTAAAGGAAGTCTGTAAAGATTTGAAATTGCCGAAGGGGTAACTTTATTATGGATTTCCGTAAATTTTCCTTCACTATCATTCTTATATTGGTATTTTTTAAGGGAGAATTTTTAAATGCTATACCAAGCTAAACCTAAACATACATCAATCTTTATAATGACCGCATCCCAGATAGAAAAAAACGTAACGGCTTTAGTTGAAAACTTTAATAAAGAAGAGTTTATATTTGATTTATTGAGAGCCTACGGTATATCAAAAACTTCTATTACCCGACTTAAAAAAGGAGACTTCAACCTCTCAAAAGTGGAGGGTGAGGTTCTTTACAAAAGTAAAATGCTTTTTAAGGAAGTGGAAACCGGTACGTTGTTGAACACTATTGACGAGCTGTCTAAAGAAGAAAACTTAAAACACAATCCACGTTTTGTCATTGTTACTGATTACAAAACCCTGTTGGCTAAGGACATTAGAACCGGACTGACTTTAGATACTCCCATTCTCAACATCCATAAACATTTTGCGTTCTTCTTACCTTGGGCAGGACAGGAAAAGTACTCCCAAAAGAATGAAAACTATGCCGACAGGAAGGCTTCCTACAAAATGGCAAAGCTCTATGATATTCTGGTTACCGAAAACCCCAATATTTATGACGATGGCGGACATAACCTAAATATCTTTTTATCGCGTTTGTTGTTCTGCTTTTTTGCCGAAGATACCGACATTTTCCCCATTGAAGGGATGTTTACCGATACCTTGGCGCAACATACCAAGAAAGATGGCTCAGATGTTAATCAGTTTTTAGATAGGTTGTTTAAAGTACTAAACACAAAAGATAATTCTCACGAAGCAAAACATTTTTCTGAGTTCCCGTATGTTAACGGAGGCTTGTTTAAAGACACCATAGTTTCTCCAAAGTTTAACAAGGAAGCCCGAAAAATAATATTGGAATGTGGCGACCTCAATTGGAGCGAGATAAACCCCGATATTTTTGGCTCCATGATACAGGCCGTGGTAAACCCGGCTTATCGTAGTGGTTTGGGTATGCATTATACCTCTGTGCCCAATATTATGAAAGTTATAGAACCTTTGTTTTTAAATGAACTTTACGAAGAATTTGAAAAACATAAAGACAATACTAAAAAACTACGCCAATTAATTTATCGTATCTCTAAACTTAAAATCTTTGACCCTGCTTGTGGGAGCGGTAATTTTTTGATTATTGCCTATAAAGAGCTACGGAAACTGGAAATTAAGATTTGGCAACAGATAAATGAGATAGAACCCCAAACCTCATTTGTATTTACCGAGGTAAAGCTCTCACAGTTCTATGGTATAGAATTGGACGATTTTGCCCACGAAATGGCCATACTCTCTTTATGGTTGGCAGAGCACCAAATGAACAAAGTATTTCTTGACGAGTTGTATGACTTTGGTAAGTCTAAACCCATCTTACCGCTTAAAGAGGCCGGGCATATTACCCAAGGTAATGCAACAAGATTAAATTGGGAAAATACTTGTCCTAAAAATGATGGTGACGAAATCTATATTTTAGGGAATCCTCCTTATTTAGGAACACGGAATCAGGATAAGCATCAGAAGCAGGAAATGAAAAATCTTTTTCTTTCAATGAAAAAAAATGGAAAACTTGATTATATTTCTTGTTGGTTTTTATTAGCTTCTAACTTCATTAAAAACACAAAAAACAAATACGCATTTGTTTCCACAAATTCTATTTGTCAAGGAGAACAAGTTTCTATTTTGTGGCCTTTAGTGTTAGGCGATGAACTTGAAATTATTTTTGCGTATCCTTCATTTAAATGGACTAATAATGCTAAAGGAGGGGCAGGAGTTACAGTTGTCATTATAGGGGTTGGAGGAAAAACCAAT
>DATGOR010000338.1:0-3181 GCA_035305805.1 Vicingaceae bacterium
GCCGGCATAACGTGTTCCAAAACCTACAAAAAAGCCTCCGATAACCATCAGCATAAAACCTTTCAAAGTAAACAAGGTTTCCCAGTTCATAATATCTATGGGAACTAAATTACTGTAATTGGTAATTCCGTAGCTACCCAGTTCTTCTGCTAGATGGGGATTGATTACAATTGGATCGGGATTTGGAATGAAATGAATTGCGACTACTCCTCCCAAGAAAATCCCGGTCACAAAAAATAAATTCCATATTTCTTTTTTCCAATCATATTTAAAGAACGAAATATTTGCTGGCAGGCAGGCAGCACAAATATGGCGTAACGAAGAACTTATTCCGAAAGATTTGTTACCCAGAATAAGTAGCAGCGGAACGGTTAAACCAATTAAGGGACCTGCAACATACCAAGGCCATGGATGTTTTATGAATTCTATCATATTTATTATTTTAACTTGTTAGATACTTGTTTTACTTTGACACACAAAATTGGTTCTGGGAACACCTGTTTTTAAGATGGCATTAAAGCCGCCTGAAATTTCCGTAAAATTATCAAATCCTCGTGCTTTTAAAATGCTTGCTGCAATCATGCTTTGGTATCCGCCGGTACAATGCAGGTAAAAATGTTCTTTTGGGTTTATTGTACCAATCCAATTGTTTATGTATGCTAAAGGTTTACTGTATGATTCTGAAATATGCTCGGCAGCATATTCACCTTCTTTACGGACATCTATAGCAGTGGTTTTGCCAATTTTAAATTCCCTGGAAAACTGACTGGCCGTAATACGATGAATCGTATCTGATTGTTCTCCCGAACGTTCCCATGTTTCAAAACCACCGGACAAATATCCCAACACATTATCAAAACCTACTCTGCTGAGACGTGTGACCGCTTCTTCCTGCTTATCAATATCGGTAACCAATAAAATTGGTTGTTGCACATCTGCTATCAATGAGCCCACCCATGGAGCAAAATCTCCATTTAAACCAATGTTGATTGCTTTTGGGATAAATCCTTTGGCAAAATCGGTATTGTCGCGCGTATCCAAGATTAATGATCCTGTTTGCTGCACTACTTCTTTAAATTCGCTTATGTTTAAAGGTTTTAAACCTGTTTTAAGAATTTCATCAAAACTGTCATATCCTTTTTTGTTCATCGATACGTTCATTCCAAAGTAGGGTGGTGGTGGCAATAATCCTTTGGTAACTTCTTTAATAAAAGCTTCTTTGTTTGGTTGGTTTAGGGCATAGTTGGTCTTTTTTTGATTGCCAAGCGTGTCAACCGTTTCTTTCATCATGTTTTTCCCACATGCTGAACCCGCTCCATGGGCAGGATACACGATGATGTCATCGGGTAACGTTATAATTTTGTTATAAAGGCTTTCATAAAGCATACCGGCTAATTCTTCCTGAGTTCTGTTGGCTGCTTTTTGCGCAAGATCAGGTCTGCCTACATCTCCTAGAAACAACGTGTCGCCACTAAAAAGAGCAACTTCTTTACCATTTTCGTCAATAAGTAAAAAGCAAGAACTTTCCATTGTGTGACCGGGAGTATACAAAACTTTTATTTTGATATTTCCTATTTCAAAAACCTGACCATCTTCTGCTATTACAGCTTTAAATCTTGGATTTGCACTAGGTCCCTAAACAATAGCGGCATTTGTTTTTTTGCTTAGATCCAAATGTCCGCTGACAAAGTCTGCATGAAAATGTGTTTCGAAAATATATTTAAGTTTTACACCGTCTTTTTCCAAGCGGTCTGTATATGATCTAGTGTCACGCAGCGGGTCAATGATCGCTGCTTCGCCATTAGAAGTTATGTAGTAGGCACCTTGTGCCAGACACCCTGTGTAAATTTGTTCTATATTCATGTTTTAAATATTTTTCAACAAATTTATGTTGCAGTTTTCAGCTGTACAGTTACTTTTGTTACATAACGGGAATTATTCGTTGAGGTACTCTAATTTATAATCTCCTATATGCTTCCGACTTTTTGAAATACTTTTCTTCTGTTTGAAGTAATTGTGAATTCCTATAATTAATAAGATTGCTGCAACAGTTATAAATACAGTTTCTATTACAACTCCGTATTTTATCGTTGTAAGATTATTAATGCTGATACCTGCTACCAGAAAATACATCGAAGTACGCAAAAATGCTAGAAAAGTTGATTGGTTTGCAAGTATGGTACGTTCTAGCGCTAAATTTTCACGTAAAATTAAATCTTTGTTCATATTTTAAGTTGTTTTGCCAAAAGTAGATCATTAAATAAATGTACTGTGCTACTTAGGTTACATAAGGATTATTTTGTTACGCCCCAGTTTTACTCTTTTTTCCTCTTCCAACTGTTTCAGTAGACGGGAAACAACTACTCGTGCAGTACCCAATTCGTTGGCTAATTGTTCATGAGTAATCAAAACGGTGTCTGATTTTATAAGTTCAGATTTTTTATTTAAAAGATTCAACAGCCGTTCATCCACTTTTTTAAATGCTATGGCATTGACAATTTCCAGCAGCTCCTCAAAACGTTTATGGTACAATCGAAAGATATAGTCTAACCATTGTGGATATTCTTTTATGAACAGAGATACTTTGTCAATGGGTAAAAACAAAATTTCAGCATCTTCTTCAACTTCTGCTTTTACCTTGCTAGTTTCATTATGTAACCCTCCAAGAAACGACATAATACAGCTTTCTCCGGTTTTAATGTAATAGAGCAGAATTTCCCTGCCGTCTTCTTCGGTACGCAGTACTTTCATGGAACCTTTAACCACTATGGGGATAGATCCTATATGTGCACTTTCGTTAAGTATGGTGATGCCTGCTTTAAAATGCTTCTGAATACTGTGTTCTTGTAATTTTTCTACAAGTTCGGGCGAAGTTTTAAATTCGGAAATTTCATTTAGTTCCATTGTTTAAAAGATAAATTTAGATTTTCTAGATACAATTTTTATCAAATTTACAGATATTAAGTGGTAATTTATCGGTTAATAATTTTTATAGTAGGAGACTTTATACATATCATTTCTTCTTTTTTTAGTCTATGTGAAGCTCCCCCAAAAAAAGTACAGTTTAAAACGAGAAAAATTATTAATTTTAAACTAAACTGTAATTATGAAGAGTAGTAAATTTAGTCCCACTCAAATCTCGAAGATCCTTCAAGAATTTGAATCTGGAAAAGATATTAAT
>DATGOR010000339.1:0-2537 GCA_035305805.1 Vicingaceae bacterium
ACTATTAGAACTTTCTGAACGCAACGCTAAATATTATCGCATGGAGCGTAAAAAGCAACAATCCAACGTAAATCCTACCAAACATGCCGATAGAATTTTAGAAAAACTGCAAAAAGATTTGAGGATGAACGAAAAACCTGTGCATATCGAGTGTTTTGATAATTCTAACATACAAGGGACAAATCCTGTGGCAGCTTGTGTAGTTTTTAAAGATGCCAAACCAAGCAAAAAAGATTACCGACATTTCAACATCAAAACAGTAGAAGGCCCGGATGATTTTGCTTCTATGACAGAAGTGGTGTATAGAAGGTATAAAAGACTGTTAGAAAATAAAGAATCGTTACCCCAGTTGATTGTGATTGACGGAGGAAAGGGGCAACTTGGTGCTGCTTTAAAAAGTCTAGACAGTTTGGGGCTTAGAGGAAAAATCACCATCATAGGCATTGCTAAAAAATTGGAAGAAATTTATTTTCCGAATGATTCGGTGCCGTTGTATTTAAGCAAAACTTCAGAATCCTTGAAACTAATACAGTATTTAAGAGATGAAGCCCATCGTTTTGGCATCACACACCATCGTAACAAACGTTCTAAAGCCGCTATTAAATCGGAATTGTCTGAAATAGAAAGTATAGGCTACAAAACCGCCCAGCAATTGTTGTGGAAGTTTAAATCGGTAGCCAATATAAAAAAGGCTTCTTTACAAGAACTAGAGCAAGTTATAAGTAAAAAAAGAGCAAAAGTGGTGTTTGATTATTTTAATGCAGGTTCTCTGAATTAATAGTTATATTTGTTGGGAATAAAAAAAAAGAGATAAAATATATGTTGCAAAGAATAATTGGTTTTTTATTAATAGGTTTAATAATTTGGAGTTGTAATTCAAACTATAATCAAGAAAAAACTGAAATTACAGAGGTACAAGCTGATTCTTTACAAAGAGTTGAGTGTGATAATATTCTTAAAGAATTAAGAAAGTTGGAAGTAGATACTTTCGGAGAAGTAAATCATATTCCATCAGATTTTGAAGGATGTCTTAGACAATTAGATTCATTAACAAGCAACCAAATGAAAGAGTGGATAAAATGTTTGCCTGATAAAGAATTTAGTAAATCTGTACATCATGGTTTTGGAATGTATCTTCGAAATAATTGGGGATTATGGAGGGGCAATTCAAAACTTGCTGAAAATTTATATGAAATGGGTATTTTGCATCCAGATGATATGACTGGCATTATACTAAATAGTTATCAAAGAAGACTTAAAGGTGAAGATATTCGTTTAAAGGAACAACTTAAGTATTATCAAGATTATTGGCGTAAAGATGGTGTGCCTGTAGATTCCATTTTGCAAGCGATTAACAATGAAGATACTATAGATTACGAATATGCTACCTATTTCATTATAGTTGTAGATACCAATAATAACTATTATCATCTTCACAAAAAAATGATTGATTTAAATAAAACATTTAATATACCTATCGATACAATGGATCGTTCTTTTAATAAAGTAAAAAATCTAATTGCTTTATCAGATAATCATGAAGATGAAATATATGCAGGCGATTATTTTCCAAGACGTTTTCCTTCTGAAAACTTGAGTTTAGAATATTTAAGTTTTTATCAAAGACAATCAGGCGAAAAAACTATTGCATTAGTTGCTGGAATTTATGAATCAGAAATAAGTGCAGATAGTAGTTTATCTTTTTTACAAAAAACAGAGAAGAGAGTATTTAAAATAAAGACAGATATGTATGTTGGTTGTGTTCATTGATGCCCCTACCCAGTCGCTCGGCTGTGCCGAGTGATTAATATTTTTTACTACCTTTGGTAGCGTTATGTAGGAAAAAAGAAAAGTATACAGAATATTATCCAACGGAGCTGTAAGTTGTTAAAAACAATAGTAGTGTTATTCACTCGGCACAGCCGAGCGACTGGAGGGTATTATACATGGACTTTAAACAACTTCAAATTCAACAAGTCTTATATTTTTTTAACAGTTATTTAATGTTAAAACTCCTTGTTAATTAGCTAAATTTGTGCCTCATTTTAAAAAACAGCATGAATTTTAAACAGCTTCTTATTATTGCATTTTTTCTTTTGATAGGAAATACATTTTTAGCTCAAAATTATACCATAAGTGGAACAATTACTGACGCATCTACCAAAGAAACAGCTGTTGGAGCAACCGTTTACATCAAAGAAACCAATAAGGGAACTTCCACCAATGAAAAAGGTTTTTATCAGCTATCCATGCCCAAAGGGAACTATACCTTGGTAATTTCTTACATAGGTTTTAATACCATTGAAATACCAATTGAACTCAATAAAAACTTAAAAATCAATCAAAAAATTGAACCAACAGTTATTACAGCAGAAGAATTTACAGTAGTAGGTGAGAAGGAAAACGAAAATACCGATGATGCGGTAATGAGTACCGTAGAATTAAAAATGGATAAGGTAAAAACCTTGCCTGCTATTTTTGGTGAAGTAGATGTACTAAAAACCGTTCAACTGATGCCCGGAGTGCAAACTGCCGGA
>DATGOR010000340.1:0-7291 GCA_035305805.1 Vicingaceae bacterium
TTGTTATTTTTTCAATTAGTGGGCTTCCAGCATGTAATCCTACTGCTTGTGATGCTACCATTACTGCTGCCGGTCCATTTTGTGAAAATGATGCAGCGGTAACTTTATCAGCAGTTGATCCGGGTGGGGTATGGAGTGGAACAGGAATAACTAACACTTCTACAGGGGTTTTTGATCCTTCAACAGCAGGTGCAGGAACTCATCAAATTATTTATACCATTTCCGGCTCTTGTAATGATGCCGATACGATATCAATAGTTGTTAATGCCACTGATGATGCTTCTTTTTCTTATACACCTACAACATATTGCGTTACCGATCCTAACCCGGTGCCAACAATTACAGGGACTATTGGAGGTACATTTACGATAGATAATAGTGGTGTTATCAATTCATCAACAGGAGAAGTTAATATTACTGGTAGTGGAACAGGAACGTTTAATGTTACCTATACCACCAATGGCAGTTGTCCTGATACAGCTACAGTAACTATAAACATAACAACCGGAGCGGATGCTACCATTACTGCAGCCGGCCCATTTTGTGAAAATGATGCAGCGGTAACTTTATCAGCAGTTGATCCGGGTGGGGTATGGAGTGGAACTGGTATAACCAACACTTCTACAGGTGTTTTTGACCCTTCAACAGCAGGTGCAGGAACTCACCAAATTATTTATAGCATTGCTGGTTCATGCGGAGATGCTGACACTATCTCTATCGTTGTAAATGCTCAAGATGATGCTTCTTTTAATTATTCTCCAACTACCTATTGCTCTACCGATCCTAATCCGGTGCCAACAATTACAGGAACTACTGGTGGAACTTTTACGATTGACAATAGTGGTGTTATCAATTCATCAACAGGTGAAATTAATATTACTAGTAGTGGAACAGGAACGTTTAATGTTACTTATATCACCAATGGCAGTTGTCCTGATACGGCTACAGTAACTATAAACATAAATAATTGTACGTTACCTCAACCTGTTGCTAATTTTTCAGCATCACAAACCACCATTTGTGAGGGAGATTGTATCAATTTTACTGATTTAAGTACATCAGCTACTTCTGCTGGTGTTACAGCATGGAATTGGACGTTTAATGGAGCTACTCCTAGCAACTCCACTCAACAAAACCCTACCAATGTTTGTTACCCTTCAGCAGGCACATATACGGTATCTTTAACCGTAACGGATGCCAATGGTAGTGATGATACAACTATGACAGCCTATATTACTGTAACCAATTGCTCAACACCGACTGCTGCATTCAATGTATCTGATGATGAAATATGTGTTGGTGAATGTATAGATTTTACAGACATTAGTACAGGAGCAACTTCTTGGCAATGGACATTTAATGGAGCAATTCCGTCAAGTTCTAGCGATCAAAACCCTACTAACATTTGTTTTGGAACAGATGGTACTTACACGGTTGAATTAATTGCTTCTAACGCAAACGGTTCAGACACCATTACAACCACTATTACAGTGCATCCATTACCAGTTGTTGATGCAGGTAGCGATGTAAGCATTAAATTGGGAGAAACTACTTTGTTAAACGCAACAGGAACAAACGGAAGTTATTCTTGGACACCACCACTTTGGTTAATTTGTCCACTTTGCCCATCAACTAACAGTACCCCGGAAGAAACTATTACTTATACGGTAACTGTAGTAGATTCAAATGGATGTATTGCTTCAGACCAAGTTACAGTTATTGTAGATTATGAATTTGTGATATGGGTTCCCAATATATTTTCACCAAACGGTGATGGAAACAATGATGTACTTTATGTAAGAGGAAAGGGAGTGCAAGATGTTTTATTTAAAGTATATAATCGTTGGGGAGAAAAAGTGTTTGAATCTACTAGTTTAGATGATGGATGGGACGGTACATTTAGAGGAAAAGATGTAAACAATGCAGTATTTGTTTATTACCTCGAAGCCACATTTATAGATGGTAGCGAAGTAACTAAAAAAGGTGATGTAACTTTAATTAGATAATAAATAATCATGAAATATAACGAATTCATTAATAACCTAAATATGAACTGTTCTAAGAGTAATAAAATAAGTCTCCTTATTGCATTGTTATGTCAGATGGCATTGATGCCGAGTTCAGAAGTAAAAGCACAAGACATCCATTTTTCGATGTATGATGCAATGATAATAACAACAAATCCGGCAGCTACAGGAGTGTTTAATGGAGATGTTAGAGGGGTGTTAAATTACAGAAGCCAATGGGGAAGTATTTCTAACCCCTACAAAACTTATGCGGTAATGTTTGATGGTGGTGTGCTTAAAAATAAGTGGTCCAATGGTTATTTAGGAGTTGGGTTAAGTGCTTTTAGAGATGTTGCCGGCACTACTAATTTTGGAACGACTAAAATAAACTTATCACTTTCAAGTGTGCTTTTTATGGATGATAAAAATTCTGCCTCTGTCGGTTTGATGGGGTCTTGGGGGCAAAACAGTATGAGTCCGGATAATTTGCAATGGGATTCCCAGTTCAATGGACAATCTTTTGATGCTTCTTTGGCTTCCAATGAATTATTTACTTTTGAAAACAGCAATTATTTTGATTTTTCTGCCGGAGCATTGTGGTCATATGGTAAAGGTGCTAAAACACTTAGTTCTCAAGATGAATTTAATATTCAATCCGGTGTTGCTTTTTACCATGTTACTCGTCCCAACAGGCAAATGGAGTTTGGTGAGGTAGATAAATTATACTCTAAATTAGCTTTGCATACAGAAGCTCATATTGGTATTAGTAACAGTAAGTTGGCTTTCCGTCCTAAATTATTAGCGTATTTTCAAGGGCCTGCTCGCCAAATTTTGGGAGGGTTGATGGTGAAATATACATTACAAGAAGAATCGAAATACACGGGTACTTTTAAAGGAGCTGCTGTTTCCTTAGGAACCTATTATAGATTTGGAGATGCGTTTGCACCAGCTATAGAATTAGAAATTGCTAGCTTCTCCCTTGGATTTGCTTACGACTTAAATGTTTCCGGTTTAACAGCTGCTACCAATGGCAATGGAGGACCTGAAATATTTATACGCTTTATTAATCCCAACCCATTTACAGCAGGAAGAGGAACTAAGAGTAGTGCAAGATTTAAGTAATATTTTCAAAACAACAACTACCTATACAAAAAAAGCTGAATCGAAAGATTCAGCTTTTTTTGTATAGATTTTTTATAAAATTATTCCTCAATTTCAATCATCTTGAAAGGAACATTAATGATGGCTTGATAATCTTCTCCAGCCTCTAACATGTCTTCATCGTCTTCTTCGTAATACCAATTAATAATTACCTCACTGTTTCCATTGATGGATTCTAATTTCTTTAATACATCCAATACGCATTTAGACGAACTGGTGTTAAAATACTCCAATTGAATATCTACTGTAGTTTTTGCTTGAGGACTATTGTTATACGCTTCCAACCCTTCAATTAAAGGTTTGTAAAACTCAATAGAGTTTTCCGGGATAGATCTTCCTCTTAATAACAAATACCCTTCCGTAGGTTTGAATTCAATGGTGGGTGTTTTTGGTGTTCCTTCTAAAATTAATACTTCCATATCTCAATTATTATAATTATTTAATTTTTTCTTCTTCTTTTTTGTTTTGTGCTACTTTTACATGTAAGCTAAAAAATGAAAAACTATCATCAATAGGGTCGAATCGGTATTCTAATTTTCTGCCTGATTTTCGGGCAATATCTATCATACCTAATCCGCCACCACCTTTTGCAGACATTTCTCCATTGTTTAATACCTCTTTATAATAAGATTTTAATTGAAGACTGTCCATAGCGTTGATGGTGTCTAATCTGTTTTTCATTATTTCAACATTATCGTTGGTCATGTAGTTGCCTGTCATAATAGAGTACTCGTCATTCTCTTTTTTAATCATAAACAAGGCACTTTTCTCGTTAAATGGAGTGGCAGCATCATCGCTTTCTAAATGGTGATATAGGTTTTGCAAACATTCTACTAAAATGTTATACACTTTTTTCTTGATTATGGGTGGTTCTTCAAGTGTTTCCATTTTGGATTCCATTATTTGAAGTATAGACGTAAGCAAGTCAGAAGTAACCTCTCCCTTAAAGGAAAGCATTATATTTCCTTCCTCCATTTTAGTATAAAAATCGTGTATATTCTCCATCAACTAAAAATTTCGATTTCAAAGATATTAATTCCAAATAATTTATCAAGTTTTTTTAACTTTATTTTCAATTAATATCAAAAAATTCGTCATTTATGGATATAAAATTACCATTAAGCGAAAATCAAGTATAAATCTATTATTTAACTTTTCAAAATTCCTCTGTGAAATAAAGCATTTATCCTTACTAGAATGATAATTTTGCCTTTTAATTTAAAATGAAAGAAAGCGATAAAAATAAAGACTGGTTTGCTGAATGGTTTGATACGCCTTATTATCATTTACTATATAAACATCGGAACTTTGATGAAGCTGCTTTATTTATTAGTAACTTATTAAATTACTTACAACCAGGTAAAAAAGCTGTTTTGTTAGATGCTTGTTGTGGGAAAGGCAGACATGCTTTGTATATGAATAAAGCCGGTTTTTCGGTAGATGCTTTTGATTTATCTGAAAACAACATTCGTTTGGCTCAACAAAATCAAACAGCTACGCTTCAATTCTATAAAAATGATATCAGAACGCCTTTGTTTTTAAACAAATACGATGTTGCCTTTAATTTATTTACCAGTTTTGGTTATTTTGAAAATGAAGCCGATAATATTTCTGCTATTAAAGCTTTGTCTGATAGTATAAAACCAGAAGGCGTGTTGGTGATGGATTTTCTTAATGCCCATAAAACCATAGATAATATGGTGGAAAAAGAGCAAAAAAAAGTGGGGGAACTGACATTTAATATAAAAAGAAAAGTGAAAAATGGCTTTATTGTTAAGCAAATTTCGTTTGAGGATAACGGCAGAAAATTCAAATTTGAAGAAAGAGTGAAGGCACTTTATGAAAATGATTTTAAAAAATACTTTAATCTTGCAGGTCTAAAACTTTTTAAAACAGCAGGAGATTATCATTTGAATGATTTTAATAAAACTACATCCGACCGATTAATACTTTTTGCTAAAAAATAAAGATGAATATTGGCACTACATATTTAGTACTTTTCTTGGCTGCTTTTATCAGTGGAGGTCTCATCATTTTTACCAAACCCAAAATGGGACTGTCACTAAAATTATTGCTTTCTTTTAGTGGTGCTTACTTGTTGGCATTGTGTTTCTTACACCTTATTCCGGAGTTGTATGTAAGTTCTTCATTTCAAATTGGTTTATACATTCTTATAGGCTTTGTTTTGCAATGGTTTTTAGAAATATTTTCTAAAGGAATAGAGCACGGACATTTTCATTCTCACGGACATCATCATAAGAAATCTCACTTTCCTTACGCTATTTTTATCAGTTTGTGGTTACATTCTTTTATAGAAGGAATGGCATTAATCGAACCCGATCATCATCATTTAGGTCATCATCACCACGAAAACTCTTCGTTATTATTAGGAATAGTTATTCATAAAATTCCTATTGCTATTGTTTTAGCTACTTTATTAATGTCTGAAATCAAAAAAAAATGGGTGGCACTATTAGGCATTGTTATTTTTGCAATTTCGGCACCCTTAGGGTTATACCTTGGACAACATTTTGGTGCTACATTCCTTGAAGATGTAAGTATTTTAATGGCATTAGCAGTGGGTGTTTTTCTTCATATTTCTACTACTATTTTATTTGAATCTACCGAAAACCATACCTTCAATTTTAAAAAATTCGGTGTTATTATTTTAGGATTTATTTTGGCTATAGTTACGTTATAATGATAAAGGATGCCTTACAAGAAGAAATTCCTGCTGTAGTTGCTATTGCCGACCAGCTTTTTGGAAGCAACTACCTTCCCTTTACTTATTTTGAAAAAGCATTGTTAAACGCTAATTTGGTTTTTAAAATTAAAAAGGTAGATGATGAAGTGGTGGGTTTTTTTGTAGCTGAAAGAATGGATAATGTGGGGTTGAGAAAAGCTTTTTATACCGAAGCAAATTGGGTGGATGATTTTGTTAATCGTTATAAACTTAAAAGCCATTTGCTCATTAAGCATGTGGCGGTTTTGCCAAAATTTCAAAACAAAAAAATTGCTTCTGATTTTCTTATGAATTTATTAAATGAAAATCAACATCAACAACTAAATTATTGGTGCATCTGTTGGGAGAAGAAAGAAGTAAACCATTTTACTACATTACTAGAAAAAATGAATTTTGAAAAAATTAAAACTATCCTTGCATTTTGGAAGGGCGATAGTATCATTAAAAATTACCAATGTGTCGATTGTGAAAACTTTCCGTGTACTTGCAATGCCGCCATTTACTTCCTACCTGCATCAAACAAAATGGCTTTTTCATCTTTAGATAAACTGTCGTAACCCGATTTGGATATCTTATCTAAAATTTCATCAATCTTTTCCTGATTTGCCTTCTTTTGAGCATTGTATTCCATATCAGATTTTGTTTTCCCTGGTTTTTTATACACTACTTTCATTTTTCGTTTCCCTGAAAAGAGAGCTGACAAGTAGTTTAACAAACGATTGATACCTACAGTAATGTCTTTACCTTTACGCAATTGGTAGGCAAAATAAAAACCGAAAAATGCACCGCCCAAATGAGCCAAATGCCCTCCGGCATTGCCGTTTGGAATACTAATAATATCCATAACAATATAAAATAGTGCGATGTACTTTAATTTTACTTCTCCAATTAGCACCAACCTAACAGAAAAATTAGGCACATAAGCTGCAATAGCAATTAAAACAGCCATTACGGAGGCAGAAGCCCCCAAAGCTAACGCTCCTTTTACAATTGGAGTAAATACAGGAAATAAATTAAATGAAAGGATGTATAAAATACCTCCGGCAATTCCGCCTAAAAGGTAAGTGCCAAGTAACTTTTTACTATCTAAAAACTGTAAGAAGATTTGTCCGCCAAAATACAGAATAAGCATATTAAAAGCTAAATGAATAAAGCCGGTATGCAAAAACATGTAGGTAATAATGGTCCAAGGGCGATAAAGTAATTGCTCTAAATCAGCAGGGAGAGATAACCAATAAGCAACTAACTCACTACCCGGAACACCTGTAAAAAAGTAGATGATTAAACCAATAATATGTACCAAAACAAAAACAGCTACATTAATAAAAATAAACTTTACTAAAGTAGTTCCTGTTTTGTACTGATGTTTTAAATCGTCTAT
>DATGOR010000341.1:0-2037 GCA_035305805.1 Vicingaceae bacterium
AGGAAAATTCAAATCTACAATTCTTTTATCAACAGCATAAAAATCCGGTAAAACTTCTATTTCTTGTAAGGATGATTTTGAAGCTTCTGTTATAAATTTTTCAATTTCAGAAATGGGTTTTACTTTTTCCGGTAAGGCTACGTTTAACCATTTTGCTACCAGCGATAAGGTAGTGCCTTGAATAAGCACAGAGGTTACAGAGATAAAAAATACAATATTAAAAATCATATTGGCTTTTTCAATTCCTGCAAGAAGCGGATAAGTAGCAAATACAATAGGAACAGCACCACGCAAACCTACCCATGAAATGTAAAATCGTCTTCTTAATTTCATCTTGAAAAAGATTAAACTTAAGAAAACACCAACAGGTCGGGCTACAAAAATTAGGAACAATGAAATTAATAAACCAATACCTATATAGGGAATTACCTCTGATGGATATACCAATAAACCAAGTGTTAAGAAGAGAACAATCTGCATCAACCAAGCCAATCCATCATACATTTTAAGGATGGTTTTTTTGTGGATTAAATCCTGATTACCTAAATACACCGCACAAATATAAATGGCTAAGAAACCATTTCCTCCAAAGAAATCGGTTGTAGCAAATGTGATAAACATTAAAGCAATTACTAAAACAGGGTAAAGCCCTTCAAAATCAAGTTTAATTTTATTGATAACAAATTTGCTGATTTTTCCAAAGCCAAAACCTGCAATTCCACCCAAAATCATTTGTTGCAAAAACATAGGAATGATGGATACCAACTCTTGATCTTGATTCACCACCAACGTTAAAAAAGCGATAGTAAGTACATAAGCCATGGGGTCGTTACTACCGCTTTCTAGCTCTAAGGTTGGCCGTAAATTAGTTTTTAAAGCCAAACTTTTAGAACGCAAAATGGAAAAAACCGCTGCAGCATCGGTTGAAGACACAATAGAGCCTAACAACATACTTTCGTAAATAGTAAAGTCCGTTAAAAACCATACAAACGTACCCAACGATAAGGCGGTAAGTAAAACACCGGCTGTAGATAATACAATTCCTTCTTTAAGTATTGGTTTTACGGAACTCCAATTGGTGTCTAATCCCCCGGAAAATAAGATAAAATTGAGGGAGACAATACCTATAAATTGTGCGATTTTTGGGTTGTTAAAATGAATGCCGCCAATACCGTCAGAACCTGCCAACATTCCAATAGCCAAGAAAAGTAATAATGTTGGAACACCAAATTTATAAGATGTTTTACCCACAACAATACTTATAAAAAGCAGCAAAGAGCCAATTAAAAGTATGTTTTCTATGGTTACACTCATAAGTTAGAGGCGGATTATAACGCAAAAATAGTTATTTCAACTTTAAAATGGCTAAGAAATTATTTCTTCTCCATATCCTTTTTGTAAACAATAGTTCTGTAAGGAAAAGGAATTTCTACACCTTCACGGTCGAAGCGTTCTTTAATTATTTTTAATAAATCGGTACGCATTTGAAAAGCATCGCTAAAACTTTCTGTCCAAGCACTGGCACGCAAGTTTACCGAAAAATCGGCCAAGGCAATTACTGCAACTCTTACCAAAGGAACATCATTAGCTAAATCTTCATGCGTTCTGTTATCAATTAATAAAGGATGTTTTTCGCATTCTTCTCGCATTATTTGCATGGCTAAATCTATGTCAGAATCGTAGCTGATTCCTACTTCTACTCTACATTGAATTTTAGAATCAGTAATAGAACTGTTGATGATGATATCATCACTAATTACGGTATTCGGAACAATAATTCGTTCGTTTTTAAAATCCTTTATAACGGTATGACGTAAAGTAATCTCTTCTACTGTTCCAATTCTTCCATTACTAATTTCTATTACATCACCTACTCTGTAAGGTTTAAAAATTAGAATAAAAATTCCTGTAATAATATTAGAAAACGCTTTTTGAGAAGCAAAACCAATAATAGCAGCAATAATTCCTGCTCCGGCAAATAAGGCTGAACCAAAAGAGCGTAAGGAAGGGATATGGCGGAAAATAACGATTAACGCG
>DATGOR010000342.1:0-4043 GCA_035305805.1 Vicingaceae bacterium
ATGTTAACATTAACTTAACATCGCTCAGAAAAAGCCCACTTACTTTTGACATCGAAAATTTGAATTATTTTAATAATACTACAATGACAGCCGATACATCTATTTCTAAAAGGCAAACATTAAAAAACAAACTAAAGTCAAGAACAGTTTTTTTAAATGCCATAGCCGAATTAATTGCTTCAACTATCTTTTCGGCACTTTACTTTATTTTTATTAGCAGGTATTTATCAGAAAAATTCCATACCGATTACATCATGTTGTCATTTTCAATTGGGTTGGCTTTTTTTGCTGCTGTATATATTCCTTTTCATACTTACAGAATACACATTATACCGTTTATTACACTAATTACTTCGCTAAGAAGAAGAAACCCACAAATATTATTGCATAAAATTCCTGCTCAAATTATCGGTGCTTTTTTAGGGGTTTTAATATTTAATGGAATCAATGATTTAACCACTCAGGTACAAATAGAAAACCTCCAATTGGTGGATTTAAACGATTCGGTGATGCTAATGTTTATAAATGCTGCAACCGCTTCCATATTGTGTTATGGATTTTATATGGTGAGGGTGTTGTTTAAGTCTAAACAAATGGTAGGCACCATTTATTTAAGTCTATTTTTCACCGTGTTGTTTGCTGCAACAGCCTTTTTCGCCAACACTTCAGCGTTAAATCCTTTTGGATATTTATTTTACGATTTATTAGGTAATCAAACTATTTTCACAACATCATTTTGGTTTGTGTTACTTAATCACATTGTATTGCCTATTGCAGCAGTATTATTGATATTTTTCTACATCAAACCAAAAGTACTAACTTACAGAAGATAATTTTTTAATAAGAAACGACATTAACGATGGCAAAAATCAGTTTAGCATCACAAATTATTGGAGAAAAAAGATATGAATCACTTATTCTTTTTGGTCTTCAAGAAAAAACATTTTTAAGATTATTAGCCGCTTTTGTGGTAATAGGAGCTATTTTTTATCCCTATCCAAAAATAGCGATGTGGATAGGCTTTATGTTTGCAGGATATTCTGCCATTGCTAACGATTCTATTCAAACTATCGGAACTTTTATAGCATCCAACTCCGAAGTAAAGTGGTGGAAGTTGTGGCTCTACATCGGAGGTATTTTTGTGGCTACTGTGCTTTATAGTTGGATTATTTATGATGGTGATGTTTCTTACCAACGATTAGCTTCTAAAGGTTTTTCCGAATCTCCAACACAATTTCACTTTTTACAAATCATAGCTCCCGTAGTGCTATTGCTAATCACCAGAATGAGAATGCCTGTTTCTACAACTTTTATGTTGTTAAGCTGTTTTAGTTCCAGTGCTGATGGTATAATAGGTGTCGCTCAAAAAAGTTTGTTGGGATATGGAGTGGCGTTTGCAGTAGCCATGATTACTTGGTATTTGCTTGCCGGACTAATTAAAAAATTAGTGAAGGGCGAGCCTCACCCGGCTTGGAGAATTGCTCAATGGCTAATTAGTGGTTGGTTATGGAGTATGTGGATTACGCATGATGCCGCCAATATTGCCATTTACTTAAATAGAAGTTTAACCCTAGTAGATTTTATTGTATTTGCATCATTCATTTTCTTTGGATTGGGAGTGCTTTTTTACCTTCGTGGAGATAAAATTCAAAAAATTATTACAGAGAAATCTCAAACAGTTGACGTTCGTTCGGCAAGTATTATCGATTTGGTTTATACTTTTATTTTGTTTGTTTTTAAAGAATGGAGTAATATCCCTATGAGTACCACTTGGATCTTCTTAGGATTGTTAGGAGGTAGAGAACTTGCTATGCAACTTTCAAAAAGTACCGATGCCGATAAAACGATGCTTGGAACTGTAAAAATGATTTTTAAAGATTTGGGGTACGCAGGTTTAGGATTAATTATTTCAGTGATGTTAGCTATTGCCGTAAATGAGAATATACAAAATGAATTAATTATTTATTTTGGTTGGTAATAATTTATAAATTTTAGCAGAATAAAAATGGAAATTTCATTTATAGATACACTCAGAATAATTGGAGCATTAGGATTATTCATTTTCGGAATTAAAACCATGAGCGAAAGTGTTCAAAAAACTTTTGGAACACTATTAAAAAAGATGTTTAACCTAATGACAAAAAACCATATACTGGGTATTATAGCGGGTTTTATCATTACCTCTTTGGTTTTTTCATCCTCCTCTACCACTGTAATGGCAGTAAGTTTTGTTAATACCGGACTTATAACTCTTGCAGAATCGGTAAGCATCATGTTGGGAGCAAACATTGGTACTACTGTTATCTCTTGGTTGGTTTCTGTTTTTGGATTTAATGCTGATTTTTCCTTCATTTACCTACTTATTTTTGCCATTGGTACTCCACTTATTTTTTCGGGGAAAAACAGGTTAAAATACATTGGAGAGCTTATTTTTGGGTTAGCACTATTGTTTTTAGGACTTTCTGAACTTATTAATAGCGTACCTAATTTAAATGGAGTTGACACTGTTTTTTCTTCTTTCCAAGAAACATCTTTAGGTTTTTTCAGTAACGTATTTTTTGTGTTAATTGGTGTTTTCTTAACTTTAATATTACAATCTTCTAGTGCATCTATTGTGTTTACACAGGTGTTGTGTTTCAATGGTATCATTTCTTTTGAAGTTGCCATTCCATTAGTGCTAGGGCAAAACTTTGGTAGAACCATCAACACCGAAATAGCTGCAGTTACCGGAAACGTTTTTGCCAAGCGATCAGCTCGTATTCACTCGTTGGTAAATATTTTCGGATTAATTTGGATGGTAATAGCACTTTCTATCTTCCCGGTAATTGAAGTAATTGATGAAATAACAACAGTTTGGTTACAATCATCTACTATAAATGAGGCTTTAGGTGCTCCTATAGGAATAGCATTGTTTCATTCAGGGTATAACATTATCAACGTAGCCATAATGGTTTGGTTCATTCCACAGTTGGTAAATTTAGCTACAAAAACCATTAAATCTAGAGGCGAAATAGACGAAGAATTTAAGTTGGAACATATTAGTACCGGAATAATGACCACTCCGGAAATGTCTATTGTGGAAGCTCAAAAGGAAATTGCTAAGTTTGGTAAACTTACTTACAAAATGAAAGAGCATGTAGCCTCGTTATTGACGGAACAAAATCCCAAACAAGTTTATAAAACACTTGAAAAAGTAAAAAAATACGAAGAAATTACCGACAAAATTGAACGAGATGTTGCAGATTATTTAGCAAAAATTTCATCTAGAGAAATGAGTGAAGAAACCTCTGTTCAAATTAGAGGAATGCTAAGTATTGTTGGTGATTTGGAAAGAATAGGTGATATTTTCTATCAAATCTCTAAAATAATGGAGCGAAAGTTCGAAGAAAAAATATGGTTTACACCGGAGCAACGTCAAAATATTGTTCAAATGTATGTTTTGCTTGATGAAACTTTAGTAGTAATGAATAAAAACCTTAAAAGCGATTACGCTACAGTTACAAAACATAAAGCATTAGAAGCCGAGCAGAATTTAAACGCATTTAGAAAAAAATTGCGAAAAGAACACTTTAAAAATGTGGAGCAAGGAGCTTATAATTATCTAAATGCTGCCATTTACAACGATTTATTCAACTCCTTAGAAAAGGTGGGAGATCATGTTATTAACGTAACAGAAGGAGTTGTAGGTGAGATATAAGTTCGTTAGGCGTTAGGTATTAGGAGTTAGTTTAAAAGGTTATAAGTTTACAGGTTTAGGAGTTTAGAAATTATCCTCAATTATGATAAGGTTATTTCTGCCACAAAGACCCTAAGACACGAAGTTTCACAAAGATTTCCTTCGTGCTTCTTTCTGCCGTTGTAACTTCGTGGCAAATATTTGTAACTACAAACGCCCTCGCTATATCTCTCGCAAAGACACAAAGACACAATTGAATTTATAGGTTTGGAAACGAGCGTGGCTTTCCCCTCTTGATAGGGGGTAGGGGTGTTTTTTTTTAGGCGTTAGGCGTTAGTTTGTGAGGTTAAAAGTTTAAGAGGTTTGA
>DATGOR010000343.1:0-2060 GCA_035305805.1 Vicingaceae bacterium
AAGGCTGCTCTACCTGAAAAGTAGTGGTATAATTTTCAATAGCATCAGGGTTATTAAGGTTGTTGATGTCGAAATCTTGCATCGTAAAATTCCCTTGATTTAATTTCGCACCAAAAGCATAAACAGGATTATTAGTTTTAAATCCGGTATGCGAAATGCTTAAATTGGGTAACAACACCGAGTTGGTTTGGCGATATTCGGCACGAGCTTCAATAAATTGTTGTTGGGTAATTTTTAATTGATGGTTGTTTTCTATTACCTTGGCTTCAATTTCTTTAAAAGAAATTTTTTGAGTGCTTTGTGCTACCAATGTAGTACTTGCCAACCAACCGATTAAGGCAAACGCTACTATTTTTTTTCTGTTCATCTGTTTTTTATTTTTTGTTGATGCAAAAGTACCTTGCCTCCAACCCTAAAGTCAGCTACTTTTGTTACATAAGGAAAATTAGATGTGAAATGAAGTTTTTTTAACATTAAAAATTGTTATAATTTTTAATATCCTTTTAGAAAATTTACCACTCAAAAAAATCCTAATTTTAGGCTTTTGAAAAAAGAACTAAAAATCGCATGGAAAAACTATTCAATTACATTGATGGAGCGTTAGTGGCTCCGCAAAACAACCAATACATCGATAATTATGACCCATCAAAAGGAGAGGTATATTCTCTCATTCCTGATTCTGATGCTACTGATGTAGAATTAGCAGTGAAAGCAGCTAAAGCAGCTTTTCCATCATGGTCGGTAACTCCAAAAGAAGAGCGTTATAAAATTATTATGCGTTTGGTGGATTTGATTGAGCAAAATTTAGACATGCTGGCAGCAGCAGAATCTAAAGACAATGGCAAACCATTAAAGCTGGCTCAAACAGTAGATATTCCTAGAGCAGCAAGTAATTTCAGGTTTTATGCTACAGGTATTTTGCACTTTGCTTCAGAATCGCATGCTATGGAAGATCAAGCCATTAATTATACTTTAAGAGAACCTATTGGTGTTTGTGGCTGTATTTCTCCTTGGAATTTGCCTTTATATTTATTCAGTTGGAAAATAGCACCTGCTTTAGCTGCCGGTAATACAGTGGTAGCAAAACCTTCTGAAGTAACGCCTATGACTGCTTATTTGCTTTCAAAGTTATGTATAGAAGCAGGTTTCCCGAAAGGGGTGTTAAATATTGTACATGGTTTAGGCCCAAAAGTAGGAGCCGCTATTACCAATCATCCTGAAATTCCTGTGGTATCTTTTACCGGAGGGACAGTAACAGGTGCAGAAATTGTGAGAACAGCCGGGCCGATGTTCAAAAAATTATCATTGGAATTAGGAGGGAAAAATCCGAACATTATTTTTGATGATTGTGATTTTGAAAAAGCATTGAAAACTACGGTACATTCTTCTTTCGCCAATCAAGGACAAATATGTTTGTGTGGCTCCAGAATTTTTGTACAACGAGGTATTTACGAAAAATTTAAAAATGCCTTTGTAGAAAAAACCAAGCAATTAAAAGTAGGCAATCCGTTGGATGCTTCCACTAATTTAGGAGCGGTAGTTTCTAAATCGCACATGGAAAAAGTGCTTTCATACATACAATTAGCTCAAGAAGAAGGTGGAAAAGTGTTAACAGGCGGAAATCAAGTAAGCTTAAGTGGAGAATTTAAGAATGGTTGGTACATTGCTCCCACTATTATTGAAGGACTATCCTTTAATTGCAGAACCAATCAAGAAGAAATTTTTGGTCCGGTTGTAACCATTATGCCTTTTGATACCGAAGAAGAAGTGTTGATGATGGCAAATAGCACCAAATACGGATTGGCTTCTACCGTTTGGACAGAAAACCTTTCTAAAGCCCATAAGGTTGCCGCCAAGTTACATACTGGAATTGTTTGGGTAAATTGCTGGTTATTAAGAGATTTAAGAACTCCTTTTGGAGGAGTTAAAAACTCAGGAGTTGGCAGAGAAGGTGGTTTTGAAGCCTTACAGTTCTTTACTGAACCCAAAAATGTGTGTATAAAGTTGTGAGGGAGGTACAATATACTTAAAATTAAAAAATGAGAAATATTAAATGCTAT
>DATGOR010000344.1:0-6746 GCA_035305805.1 Vicingaceae bacterium
CCTTCTTTTTTAGCTTTAGCAATGGTTTTAATGTGTGGAAACAAAATATTCTCCTCTTTTTGCATGTGACTTAAAAGTTCGTTTGCCAGTTCATTAAATAGTTTATTTATTTCAATGGTTTCTGTGTAATGATGTCCATGAACTTTTGCTACCTTTTCGGCATACTGACTAATTATCATATTTGCTTCTAACACATATTTGTGATGGGTGTTAATAATGTAATCAGTTAAAAAATCTATATCCCAAGCATTAAAATCGTGGTTTCCTTGTTTTTCCAAACCAATTTTTAGGATGTCAGCTTTAAGTTTTTCGTAATCAACACCTTTTTTGTCGCAAACTTCTTTTACCAATACGTGTCCTCCACAACAAAAATCGATGCCGTTTTTTTTGAATACATCGGCTGTTTTAATGTTCTCTGTAACTATTTCAGCTACGGTTTTGTTATCAATATTTTCCATAATACTTTATTTTAGTAGGTGATTAAATTTTTTACAAAGATACAACTTTTTTAATACAAAATATAAAAAGACCTAAATATCTTTTAATAAAAAAATGAAAATATTAAAAACTATATAATGAGTGGGTTAAAGGTGTGAGGTAAGCCAGTCTATCGCTTTATTTTTATTGACAAATACCTTTACCGGATGGTTGGCATTGCATTTTTTTAAAATTTTAATATAAAAATTACTCAAAAGTTGGTGAGCCAACGTAGATACAACAATTGCTTCAGCAGTCTTTAAATGAAATTCGGCAAGTATTTGTTTGGCTTCAGGAGATGGAACATAATAACTTTTGGTTACATCAATTAGTACAGGTAATTTTTTGTTTCCGGAAACAGTTGAGGCTGCATTTATATGAGCATGGGCTTCTTCCACATCAAATACTTCATTGTTTTGAAGAAACTCTACATATACAAAACCTTTTTCATGCAAGGAAAATGCAGTGGTTTTAGTAGTAATTATCATGTTTGGTTCGGTTAGGAAAACCAAAGCTATGAAGTTGTTTAAAGTCCTCTCTATAAATTAAAAAATGTTTCTTTTTTCACACTACATCGTTATTTTCTCTAACCATAGCTATGGCTATGCTTCTCAAAAATGCCTAGTATTGTAAAAAAATAATTCATTTTCATTATTATACATGGACTTTAAACAACTTCTATAAATAAATTGTTTAAAAACAAGTGTTTAATGAGTTATTGTATAATAATAACTTCTGCTCGTGCTAAAAATAATTCTTGTAATTTCTCAATTTTAGATCCATATTCACTTGAAAAAACTACAGTTTGACACTTGTTTAAGCTTTCGTATATCCGGTGTATTTCCGTATGGTGGCTTTGACCTTCTAAAAATTCGGCATCTTCTATAATAAATAATTGCAAGTCGGCAAGATTAATTCCATTTTGAAAATAAATTTTATTTAATCTTTTGGGAGTGCCTATAACAATATCCATCCCAAAATAAATAGTTTCTTTTTGGTGATTAATGTTTCCTTCTTCGTAAACACAAAATATTCGTAAATTGGTTTGTTGTGTAAACACTTTAAATTGTTCTTCCAGATGAAGAGCACTTTCCTTGTCTTTTACAAAAATTAAAGCCCTTGGTACATCTCCCACAGCTTCTCCATTTAATTTTTGAATGGTGTTGATTATAAGTGTGGTAGTTTTTCCTGTATTTTCATTGCCAATTGCAATCAGATCTGTTCCACTTTTTATTTTGGGTATTAGTTTTTTTTGAAATGGAGTAGGACTTTCCATTTGCAATTGGTTGAGAGTGGTTTTAATGGCAGGAAGCAATTTTTTAAAAGACATAGGTTGGTATTTTACCTGATTAAAAGAAAAAAAGCCTTTAAACGTGATGCATAAAGGCTTTTGTTTAGGTGGCGGAGAGAGGGGGATTCGAACCCCCGGTACGATTTCTCGCACGCATGTTTAGCAAACATGTGGTTTCAGCCACTCACCCACCTCTCCAAAATGGGAGCTGCAAATGTAATAATCCATTTTAAATGGATGAAATAATACTACTGTTTTTTTATAAAAATAAAAGTACTCCTTGAAAATTACTGAATTAAAAACACATCAGTGATAACAAATGCAGCAAAAACTACACTGGCAACACCATTGGTAGTAAAAAAAGCAATGTTTACTTTACTTAAATTATCCGCAGAAACAATCAAATGTTGATATATTAATAAACCAATAAAAACCAATGCTCCCAACCAATACATCCATGAAAAACTGTATTGCCAACCTGCTAAAGCAACAAATACAACAGTTATTAAATGTAAAAAGGTTGAAAAATGCAATGCGTTTTTTCTTCCTAACCAAACAGGTATGGAATGAAGTTGTTGTTGTTTGTCAAATTTTTCGTCTTGTAAGGCATAAATAATATCAAAACCACTTACCCAAAACAAAACCGCAAATGAAAAATACAATGGCAGCCAATCAAACTTTCCGGTTACGGCCAAATAAGCACCAATAGGAGCTAAAGCCAACCCAACACCTAAAACTAAGTGACACAAGGCTGTAAATCGTTTGGTATAACTATAGCCTAATACTACCAATAAAGCTATTGGAGAAAGGTAAAAACAAAGTGGATTTATAAAAAAAGTGGTAGCAATAAATAAAACGCTATTGATAATAACAAAGAGCAATGCCGATTTTGGTCGGATGGTGCCGTTAGGAATTTCTCTGATAGAGGCTGTTCTCTCATTTGCTTTATCAATATCCCTGTCAATATAACGGTTGAAAGCCATAGCAGCACTTCGGGCGAAAACCATGCAAAAAATTACCAACACAAAAATTTTCCAATCAAACCCATAATCGTACATTTCAGTAGCAATAAAAAAACCAATAAGGGCAAAAGGTAATGCAAAAATAGTGTGTGAAAATTTAATGAGAGATAAGTAATTTTTCATGTAGGCCTTTATTGAATGTTGATGTTGGATACAAAATTAATAAAAGCCGTGATATTTAATGGTTATTATAACTAATTACCAAAAATTATAACATTGGTCTAGCTCTAAAATTACTACTTTTGTGGTTTTTAAGGAATAACCAGAGAACAAAGAGGAAGATAAACTATTAAACACTCAGATGAAAACCTATATTAGAATACTATCTTATGCCCGTCCGTTTAGGAAGTTTTTGCCTTTTTTTATTATTACCACCGTCTTAGGAATTGTTTTTGAAATCCTTAATTTGTCGTTTGTAGCACCCGTACTCAAAATTTTATTTAGTAACGAAGTACAAACAGTTGCTACCACTCCATTTCCGGAATTTGCTTTTAGCAAAACCTATATTGCCGATTTAGGAGATTGGTTTAAAAACTACTTGGTTTCGTTTCCTGATAAAACACAAGCACTTCAGTTAATCTGTATCGTATTAATTGCTTCCGTATTTTTAGCTAATTTGTTTACTTTTTTATCTCGTTTTATACTTGCTTTTGTGAAAGCTAAAATGGTTAAAAACATACGTTTAGCTATGTATGATAAAATTACAGAATTACCAATGAGCTATTACACTAACGAGCGTAAGGGCGATTTAATGTCGAGAATGACCAATGATGTAAAAGAAGTGGAGACCTCCATTATTGACACATTAAATGCCATTGTAAAAGAACCTATTACCGTTATTGTAACATTTGCCGTATTGTATTATTTATCTCCTCAATTATTATTGTTCTCGTTGTTGGTATTGCCTTTGTCGGGTTTGGTAATATGGAGGATTACACGTTTGCTTCGTAAAAAAGCTAAGCAAGGCCAAGATTATTTGGGAAGAATACTCAACACTATTGACGAAACATTAGGAGGAATTAAAATCATATATTCGTTTAATGCCAAGAAATATTTTAGTCAACGGTTTACACACGAAAATGTAAAATACGAACGAGCTTTACGTTCAATGGATTATAAAAAAGGGTTGGCATCACCGGTTTCTCAAGTAATGGGAGTTGGTGTGTTTTGTACAGTTTTGTATTATGGAGGTACCTTGGTCTTGAAAGAAAACTACATGCCACCGGAAAACTTTTTGGTGTTTGTACTATTGTTTGCCAATGTAATTTCACCATTAAAAAGTATGTTTTCGGTAGTGGCTAATATACAGCGAGGGTTGATAGCGGGAGAACGAATTTTTACCGTTTTAGATGCCGAAGTAACCATAAAAGATGCTTCAAATGCTGTTGAAATACAATCGTTTGAAAATGCTATTACATTAGAAAATGTATCTTTTAGCTACGGAGAAAAACAAGTGCTAAACAGTATCAATTTAACTATTTCTAAAGGTAAAACAGTAGCTTTAGTTGGTGCTTCAGGAGGTGGGAAATCTACCATTATAAATTTAATTCCTCGTTTTTACGATGTTAATTCGGGTAGTATAAAAATAGACGGTACAGACATTAAAAACATTTCGTTACACTCATTAAGAGAACAAATAGGCATTGTAACACAAGATTCTATTTTATTTAATGATACTATTTACAACAACATTGTTTTTGGAAATGAAAAAGCTACCAAAGAGCAGGTAGAAGCAGCAGCTAAAATTGCTAATGCACATGATTTTATTATGGAAGCAGAGAATGGTTATGCAACAGCAATCGGAGATAATGGAATGAAACTTTCAGGAGGGCAAAAACAACGTTTATGTATTGCAAGAGCAGTTTTAAAAAACCCTCCCATCATGTTGTTGGATGAAGCAACTTCAGCGCTCGATACTGAATCTGAAAAATTGGTACAAGAAGCATTGAATCAACTTATGAAAAATCGTACATCTATTGTGGTAGCTCATAGATTAAGCACTATCCAAAATGCGGATGAGATAGTGGTAATAAATAATGGTAAAATTATAGAACAAGGCACACATAAAGAGTTGATGGAAAATGCCGAGTTTACTGCGTATAAAAAATTAATTGAAATACAGCAGATTGGGGAGTAAAAGCTAGAAGTAGGAAGTTGGAGTGTATTACAATTAACGATAAACAATTAATGATAAACTAAACAAACATGAAGATTAGCGGATTTACAATGGTGAAAAATGCCACTAAACTTTATTTTCCAATTAAGCAATCTATTCAATCAATTTTACCAATTGTAGATGAATTTGTAGTGGCATTAGGCGATTGTGATGAAGATGATACTACCCTAAAAGAAATAGAAAGTATTGGTTCCGATAAAATAAAAATTGTTCATACAGTTTGGGATATAAAGAAATACGACAGAGGAACTGAAAACGCTCATCAAACAGACATCGCAAAATCTCATTGTTCAGGAGATTGGTTGTTTTATTTGCAAGCCGATGAAGTTATCCACGAAAAGTATTTACCTCTTATAAAACAAAAATGCGAACAATATTTAGAGGATAAAGAAGTAGAAGGATTCTTATTTAATTACAAACATTTTTGGGGAGATTATCAACACTATCATTTTGCTCACAATTGGTACCCCAAAGAAATAAGAATTATCCGAAACCATAAAGATATTCACTCTTGGGAATCGGCACAATCTTTCAGACGAATTCCCAATTTTGATGGTAAAGATTACCGCCAACAAGAAAACACCTACAAACTTAAAGTAATCAACATTGATGCTGAGGTTTATCATTACGGTTGGGTTCGCCCACCGGAATACATGACCAAAAAGAAGAAAGCATTAGATACCATTCACAAAGGAGAAGAAAAAGCTAATAAAAATTACGAAAATGTTGCTCCCGATTTTTCTTACGGAGCTTTAGGCAAACTAGCTGTTTTTAACGACTCACACCCTGCGGTAATGAAAGAATGGATGGCTAAATTTAATTGGGCAGACAAGCTCAATTATTCTGATAAACGACTGCCGGGCGAGCAAATTCATAAACATGAAAAACCAAGAGTAAAGTTGGCGACATTTATTGAACAAAAAATATTTGGTGGCAAAAAACAAGTGGGTGGATTTCAAAACTACATTTTATTAAAAAATAAAAAATAGCAATAATGAAAATTACACTCGGTTTTTCTCCTTGTCCTAACGATACTTTTATTTTTGATGCTTTAGTCCATCATAAAATAGATACCGAAGGGTTGGATGTTGAGGTGTTTTTGGGAGACGTAGAGGAACTTAATCAAAAAGCATTTAAAAATGAGTTGGACGTTACCAAATTAAGTTACCATGCTTATGGATTTTTAACTGACAAATACGTGTTGCTCGATGCCGGGAGTGCATTAGGAAAAGGTTGTGGACCGATATTGGTTCAAAGTTCCAAAGTTCAAAGTTTAAAGTTAGTAGATGCCAAAATAGCCATTCCCGGAAAATATACCACAGCTAATTTTTTGCTAAGCATAGCACACCCGCAAGCAACTAATAAAACTGAAATGCTTTTTTCTGACATTGAAAATGCAGTACTTACCGGAAAAGTAGATGCAGGTTTATTAATTCACGAAAATAGATTTACTTACGAACAAAAAGGCTTAAAAAAGATTATTGATTTAGGCGAGTATTGGGAACACACAACAGGAGCTTTAATTCCTTTAGGAGGAATAGTGATGAAGCGTTCTTTTGATTCAGAAATTATTAATAAAGTAAACCGCTTAATTAGAAAAAGCATTGAATTTGCTTTTGAAAATAAAAATTCGGCATTACCTTACATGAAATTACATGCTCAAGAAATGGATGAGCAAGTAATGATGCAACATGTTGATTTATATGTCAATAAATATTCTATTGATTTAGGAGAAGCAGGCAGAGCAGCTGTAACAAAAATGTTTAATTTAGCTCAACAA
>DATGOR010000345.1:0-12482 GCA_035305805.1 Vicingaceae bacterium
AAAAAACTTTCCAAAGTGAATTAGCTTTATTACTTTTGGCTCAGAAATTTAGTATTCATTAATAAAAACAAAAAAATCATGAAAAAATTAGTAGTTTATCCATTAGCTGTAATTATGTTGTTGGTAGTGGCTTGTCAAGGCGATAGTAAATCTGATAATTACGCTGATCAAATTGGTAAAAAGCACTCTTCTGAACAATTATTAAAAAGCATTAATATGTCTATAGATGAAGTAGCCAAAAAAGAATCGAAAGAAGCACTTCAGAAAGAGGAAGAAGATATGTTGGTATATCAATACAACTTAGGCGAAGGAGAAACTTATGAGGTAAGATATGTGTTCGATAATTTAGGGTGTTTTGAAGTTGGTGTTGATACGCAAATTAAATTAGCTGAACAAACTAAAAATGTAAAAGAAGGATGGTTGAACTACTTTAATCAATCGTCAGATTATACAAAGGTAGAAGATGCCAATCAGTTGATTTCTTGGGACAAAAACGATGGTAAGGTTACCGTAGAGCTAGATTATGCATTAGAAGCAGAGGGTGTTTTAACGCTTACTATTTTTGCTAATGAATAAATTCTCAAATCTATTGGTAGATAATTAAAAAATAATTACTTTTGCCGTCCTTTTTTGTAAAGGACAATAAATTATTTATAAACAAAAACAAACAAAACAATGGTTAAACGTTATGAAACTGTTTTCATTTTAACTCCCGTTTTATCTGCAGATCAGGTAAAGGAAACAGTAGTAAACTTTAAAAAGTTTTTAAAAGATTCAGGTGCTAAGTTGATGCACGAGGAAGATTGGGGATTAAGAAAATTAGCTTACCCAATTCAAAAAAAATCAACAGGTTTTTATTATTTATTCGAGTACGAAGTAGAGGGCGAAGCAATTAACAACATTGAAATCGCTTTGAAAAGAGATGAGAAGGTGATGCGATTTTTAACGGTAGCTTTAGATAAGCACGGAATTGCATTTGTTGAGTCAAGAAAAAACAGAAGTAAAAAAGCTGAAACTACTACAGCTGAATAATTATTAACCTATTTAAAACGAAATACCATGTCAGAAAATTCATCAGAAATCAGATATTTAACTCCCCCAAACATTGAGTTAACAAAAGAAAAGTATTGTAGATTTAAGAAACATAAAATCAAATACATTGATTACAAAGACGAAAAGTTTTTGTTACAATTTGTAAATGAGCAAGGGAAGTTACTTCCGAGAAGAATTACCGGAACTTCATTGAAATACCAAAGAAAAGTTGCTCAAGCCGTAAAAAGAGCTAGACATTTAGCTCTAATGCCTTATGTAGCAGATATGCTTAAATAATTAAAACTAAGTTTAAACCTATAAATACCAGAAAAATGAAAATCATATTAAACGAAAATATAGAAAACTTAGGATTTAAGAACGATGTTGTTACTGTGAAAAACGGATACGCTAGAAATTTTCTTATCCCTAAAGGAATGGCAAAAGTAGCTTCTCCTTCTGCTTTAAAAGTATTGGAAGAGAACTTGAAACAACAAGCTGTTAAGAACCAAAAAATAAAAGAAGAAGCAGAAAAAACTGCCGAAAAATTAACAAATACCGTATTAAAAATTGGTGCTAAAGCCGGTGAAAACGGAAAAATATTTGGTTCTATCAATACCATTCAAATTGCTGAAGCAGCAGAAAAAGCAGGCTTAACCTTAGATAAAAAATTAATTAAATTAAAAGGAGAAGCAATTAAAAGTTTAGGAGCTTACGAAGCCGAAGTAAAACTGCACAAAGAAGTAGATGCAATAATTAAATTTGAAGTTGTTGAAGAATAAAAAAATATTCATATATTTGCAGCAAAATAAATAACAGAAAGCTAAAAGAGGGGACAAAAGTCCCCTCTTTTATTTACTAAAAATGATTACAGAAGAAAAAATAAACTCCCTGATTTCCGAAGCATTGGCAGAAAAAAATGCTTTTGTTGTTAGTTTAGAAATTAGACCCGGAAACAATATTATGTTGGAAATAGACAGTTTGGAGGGAGTGAAAATTAGCGATTGTGTAGATGTAAGCAGAGCAATAGAACATAATTTAGATAGAGAAACAGAAGACTTTGAACTAAAAGTATCATCGCCAGGGTTAGACCAACCGTTTAAAGTACCACAACAATATACCAAAAATATTGGTAGAGAAGTAAAAATATTGTTGGCTGATGGTGCCGAAACGAAGGGGAAACTATTGGAAGTAAACGAGGAAAACATCTCGATTGAAAAAAAAGTGAAGGTAAAAGAAGGGAAGAAAAAGAAAGTAGTTATCGAAAACGAGCAAATAAATTTTAATAATATAAAAGAAACCAAAATAATAATTTCATTTAAATAAAAACAACCGGCTATGGAAAGCGTAAATCTAATTGATTCATTTGAAGAGTTTAAAGAATTTAAAGACATTGACAGAGTAACCCTTATGAATATTCTTGAAAATGTTTTTAGAAGCACCATTAAAAAGAAATACGGTAGTGATGACAACTTCGATTTCATTGTAAACGTTGACAAAGGAGACCTCGAAATTTGGAGAAACCGAGAAATAGTTCACGATGGTGAGGTAGAAGATGAGAACAGAGAGATTGCCTATTCCGATGCTATAAAAATTGAACCTGATTTCGAAATTGGAGAAGAAGTTTCTGAGGAAGTTAAAATTGAAGATTTTGGAAGAAGATTAGTATTGTCGCTTCGTCAAAACTTGATGTCGAAATTAATGGAGTTAGAAAAAGACAATATCTACAAACAATATAAAGATAGAGTGGGGGAACTTATTACCGGAGAGGTTTACCAAATTTGGAAAAGAGAAATTTTAATTCTTGATGATCAAGACAACGAATTGATTTTACCAAAATCGGAACAAATTCCAAGCGATAGGTTTAAAAAAGGAGATAACGTTAGAGCGGTGGTTGTTAGAGTGGATATGAAGAACAATAAACCAGCTATTATTTTATCAAGAACATCTCCATTATTCTTAGAAAGATTGTTTGAATTAGAGGTTCCTGAAATTTTTGACGGATTAATTACCATTAAAAACATAGTAAGAGAACCGGGAGAAAGAGCTAAAGTAGCAGTAGAATCTTACGATGATAGAATTGATCCGGTAGGAGCTTGTGTTGGTATGAAAGGAGCAAGAATTCACGGGATTGTAAGAGAATTAAGAAATGAAAACATTGATGTTATCAATTACACCAACAACATAGAATTGTATATTCAGAGAGCGTTGAGCCCTGCCAAAACCACTTCTATTAAGTTAGATCGTGAGAATAAAAAAGCAGAAGTGTTCTTAAAACCAGATCAAATTTCGTTGGCTATTGGTAAAGGAGGTCACAACATTAAATTAGCCGGTAAATTAGTAGGTTTTGAGATTGATGTTTATAGAGATATTGACGATGATGCAGATGATGTAGCATTAGACGAATTTACCGATGAAATAGAAGCATGGATTATTGAAGAACTTAAAGCCATTGGTTGCGATACAGCAAAAAGTGTATTAGAATTGTCTGTTGAAGATTTAGTAAAACGAACAGATTTAGAAATTGAAACAGTAGAAGATGTTGTTAGTATATTAAAAGAAGAATTTGAAGATTAATAGTTGTAATTTTTCTCATCATTTAATATATTAGTAGCTCATAAAAATTATCGATTAAAAATTAATCAATAATATTGTAAAAAAAGGAATAAAAGTATGTCTAGCGGATCACAAGTAAAACGATTAAGTAAAGTAGCAAAAGAATTTAACATTGGTATTCACACCATTGTTGACTTTCTTGATTCAAAAGGAATTAAGATAGAAAGCAATCCTAATACTAAGTTAGATGAAAATGTGTATGCTGTTTTACTTGATGAGTTTCAACAAGATAAAAACGCTAAAGAAGCTTCCAAAAAAATAACCATAGGCTCCGAAAAGGAAACCATTTCCATAAAACCGGAACCTGTTGTAAAAAAAGTTGAGGTAGTAGAAGATCAGGAAGAAATACCAACTCCTGAAAAAGAAGAGGAAACAGAAAAGGAAGCAACACCGGAAGAAGACAGTAAAGGTCCAAAGATTATATCTAAAATTGATTTAGATAGTATTAATACCAAAACAAGACCTGACAAAAAAGCGAAAGAAGCCGAAAAGAAAAAAGAAGCTCCTAAAGAAGAAATTAAAAAAGAACAACCTGCACCAAAAGCAGATAAAACAGAGAAAGCCAAGGAAGAAGAAAAGCCTCAAAAAGCTGCTCCTGAAAATTACGAGACAGTTTATGAAAAACTGGAAACCCCCAAAGTTCTAAGAACAATAGAACTGCCGGTAGAGAAAAAGTTTGAAAAAAGGAAGCCTGTTGCTTCTTCCAATAAGGAAAAAGATACGGATGATGATGCAAAAGGAAAATCTAAAAGAAAGAGATTAAGTAAAAAAGTTGATTTATCAGATGTTCCAAGAAAATTCCCGAAAAAACAAAAAGGCGGAAAAATTGAGAAAAAGCAAGAGCTTACGGAAAAAGAAATCCAAGATCAGGTAAAAGAAACACTTGCCAGACTGACAGGTGGAGGGAAAAGTAAATCTGTAAAACACAGAAGAGATAAACGTCAAGCAGCAGAAGAAGAAGCTTTAAAGAACATAGAAAGAGAAGAGAAAGAAAAATCAACTTTGAAAATTACCGAATTTGTTACTGCAAACGAATTGGCTAAGATGATGGATGTCAATGTAAATGAGGTAATTGGGGCTTGTATGAGCTTAGGTTTGTTTGTTTCTATTAATCAGCGATTAGATGCTGAAACCATTTCTATTATTGCTGAGGAATACGGTTATACAGTGCAGTTTGTGTCTGCATCAGAGAATTTAGATTTTGAACAAGAGGAAGAAGACGACCCAAAAGATTTATCGGAACGTCCACCAATTGTTACTGTAATGGGACATGTTGATCACGGTAAAACTTCACTTTTAGATTACGTTAGAAAAGCCAACGTAATTGCCGGAGAAGCCGGAGGAATTACCCAGCATATAGGTGCTTATTCAGTGAAATTAGAAAACGGAAAAAGAATAACCTTTTTAGATACACCCGGTCACGAAGCGTTTACCGCTATGCGTGCTCGTGGAGCTCAGGTAACAGACATTGCTATTATTGTTATTGCGGCTGATGATAGCATCATGCCACAAACCAAAGAGGCGATTAACCATGCTCAGGCAGCTGGTGTACCAATTGTGTTTGCATTCAACAAAATGGATAAACCCGGTGCTAATGCAGATAAATTACGTGAAGAACTTTCCGCAATGAACATTTTAGTGGAAGAGTGGGGAGGAAAATATCAAACCCAAGAGATTTCTGCTAAGTTTGGTAATAATGTAGATGAATTGCTAGAAAAAGTATTGTTAGAAGCTGAAATGTTGGAACTAAAAGCTAATCCTAACAAAAAAGGAAGAGGAACTGTTATTGAATCGGAATTGGACAAAGGAAAAGGATATGTTTCCACCATGTTGGTTCAAACAGGTACTATGAAAATTGGTGATGTGCTTTTAGCAGGATGTTATAGTGGAAGAATTAAAGCGATGTTCAACGAGCGTGGGCAAAAAATTACCGAGGCTGGACCATCAACTCCTGTATCGTTATTAGGGTTAAATGGAGCTCCAAGTGCCGGTGATAAATTTTACGTTATGGATGATGAACGTGAAGCTAGAAATATTGCTGAAAAACGTCTTCAGTTGGTAAGAGAGCAAGGAGCAAGAACCAATAAACATATTACGCTTGATGAAATTGGAAGAAGATTGGCAATTGGAGATTTTAAAGAATTAAACATTATCATCAAAGGGGATGTGGATGGTTCTATTGAAGCACTATCCGATTCGTTACAAAAACTTTCTAATGAACAAATTGAAGTAAAAATCATACATAAATCTGTAGGGCAAATTTCTGAATCGGACGTAATGCTGGCAGCAGCGTCAGAAGCTATTATTGTTGGGTTCCAAGTGCGACCTTCTGTAAATGCTAGAAAAATTGCCGAACAAGAGCAAATTGACATTCGATTATATTCTATTATTTACGATGCTATTGAAGAAATTAAAGATGCGATGGAAGGTATGTTAGCTCCTAAGTTCGAGGAAAAAATTACCGGAACAGTAGAAATTAGAGAAATCTTTAAAATATCTAAAGTGGGAACTATTGCCGGATGTATGGTTCAAGAAGGAAAAATTTATAGAACAAGTAAGGTGAGAGTGATTAGAGATGGAATTGTTGTATATACTGGAGAACTTGGCTCGCTTAAGCGTTTTAAAGACGATGTGAAAGAAGTTGCCAAGGGGTATGAGTGTGGATTAAACATCCATAATTACAATGATATAAAAGTAGGAGATATTGTTGAAGCTTATGAACAAGTGGAGGTGAAACAAAAAATGTAAATCCACTTAGTACATTATCAACTCATCCATCATCCTGATTAAATTAAATATTAATCAGGATGATTTTTTTTAGGACTTTTGTAAAAAAATACCAATTGTGAAAATTACCCGATATCAAGGAAAAAAATTCTGTACCGACCAAACCATTATGGTGGATGATAATTTAACCATAGAGGAAGGTTTGCAAATTTTCATCAACGAATCTCCTTACTCCATTACCATGCGAACACCGGGTGATGATAAGGAATTAGTGAGCGGATTACTTTATGTGGAAGATATTTATAGAAGCACACAACCATTGGATATTTCTTTAGAAAATGATTCGGATAAAGGTGTTTCAAAAGCTTTTGTAACCATTTCTCCTGAGTTAATTGGCGAAGGATATAAAAATAGCAGGAATTTACTTTCGGTAAGTTCTTGTGGGATTTGCGGACAGCAAGAATTGCCCGATATTCATGGTCAGGATAAGATAAATAATGAAGATGTTTTATCGGTACAAACGCTTTACACCATGTTTGAAACCATGAAAAAAGGACAGCCTACTTTTCATCAATCCGGTGGCTCGCACGCAGCAGCTATTTTTGATAAACAAGGCAAGCTATTAGTAATTAAAGAGGATGTGGGGCGACACAATGCAGTTGATAAAGTAATTGGGCATTTATTATTGCAACAACAACTTTCAAATGCAAAATGCATGGTGGTTAGCGGAAGAATATCTTATGAAATTGTAGCCAAAGCATATGCAGCAAAAATTCCGATTTTAGGAGCTGTATCTGCACCATCTACCTTGGCAGTAGATTTTGCCAAAGAATTAGGCATTACTTTATTGGGGTTTTGTAGGGAAAATAAAGCTACTTGTTACGCTCATCCTCATCGAATAAAAGAATAGAATTAAGCTAAAAAATTGTCAGAAATACCATCATATCGTTTTCCCAAAAAGGAAAAACTAAAAAGCAAAAAAGACATTGATGCACTTTTTAAAAAAGGGAAGTCAATCAATGCTTTTCCATTAAAAGCTATTTTTTTAGAAATACAACCCCAACAAGTTGTAGGTATAAAATTTGGAGTAAGTGTTCCCAAAAAGAAAATTAAATCTGCTGTAAAAAGAAACTTGATTAAAAGAAGAATAAGAGAAGCATATCGTTTAAATAATTATGAAGTAAAAAACAAGTTGTTGGAGAATCAGAAAGAGATGAATGTGATGGTAATTTATACTTCAGAACAAATTTTGTCCTATTCCCTGTTAGAAGAAAAAATAAAAGTAATTTTATCACGTTTAAGTGAACGTTGTGAAATGGATAATAAGTAAATTGTTTGTCGTAATTATACGAATTTACCAATTAAGTATTTCTCCATTTTTAGGAGCAAATTGCAGATATACACCAACTTGCTCGCAATACAGCATTGAAGCGATTGAAAAACACGGGCCTTTTAAAGGTGGTTGGTTGGCAATTAAAAGAATTTCATCTTGCCATCCTTGGGGTGGACACGGACACGACCCTGTTCCTTAGGTAATTTCATATTTGTGATTAGAAGTTAAGGATTAATTGAATGGTAAATAGAATTCTGAAAAACTAAAAAAATGATACAAAAAATTAAAAAATACATTGTAATAGCAAGCATAGCACTTACAGGTTTTATATCTGTTGGGTTTGTGGACAGCTATTTCGAGATTTCTAAAAACCTAGACATTTTTGCAACATTATTCCGAGAGTTAAATATTTACTATGTTGATGAAACCGAACCGGGAGAATTAATTAAAACCGGAATAGATGCCATGTTGGAATCTTTAGATCCATACACCAACTTTATACCTGAGGCCAACATGGAAGATTATAAGCTAATGACCACCGGGCAATATGGAGGAATTGGTGCTTTGATTCAAAAACATGGTGATTTCGTGGTGATTTCAGAACCTTATGAAGGGTTTGGTGCTTACAAAGCGGGGCTATGGGCAGGCGATAGGATTTTAGCCATTGATGGTAAAGACGTAAAAGATAAAAATACTACTGAAATAAGAGAGTTACTACTAGGACAGCCTGGAACTACACTTTCAATTACTATTGAGCGTCCGGGAACAAAAGAGCCGATAGAGAAAAAAGTAGTTAGAGAAGAAGTGAAAATTGATGATGTGCCTTTTTACAAAATGTATGAAAATGAAATTGGCTATATAAAACTCAATGGATTTACAGAAACGGCTAGTGCTGAGGTGAAAACTGCGTTAACTAAATTAAAAGAACAAAATGCTACTTCCATTATTTTAGATTTAAGAGGAAATGGTGGAGGATTAATGAAAGAAGCCATTGATATTGTTAATTTTTTTGTGCCAAAAGGTACGGAAGTAGTTAGTACCAAAGGAAAAATTACCGATTGGGACAAGGTATATAAAGCAGTTAACATGCCTATTGATACTGAAATTCCGGTTGTTATTCTAATAGATGAACTTTCTGCATCAGCTTCCGAAATTGTTTCGGGTGCTTTGCAAGATCATGACAGAGGAGTGGTAATAGGTAATCGTTCTTTTGGAAAAGGCTTGGTGCAACAAGTTAGACCATTAAGCTACAATTCTAAACTGAAAGTTACGGTGGCTAAGTACTACACTCCTAGTGGAAGATGTATTCAAAAAATTGATTATTCTCATAAAGACGAAGAAGGAAATGTAAGCGAAATTCCAGATTCATTAATCAAAGAGTTTAAAACCTTAAAGAAATTCCGCCCCGTATTTGACGGAATGGGAATTGAACCTGATATTACCGTAGAGAAAAAGGAAATTAGTGATATTGCTACTAGCCTATATTTAAAAAATCACTTGTTTGATTATGCAACAACTTATCGCTTGGAACATGAAGAAATTCCTGTTCCCGAAAAATTTGAATTTACCGATGAAGAATATAAAAAATTCATAACCTTTCTTGAAGGTAAGGATTATGACTACACTACAGAAAGTGAACAGCTGTTGGCTAAACTTGAAAAGGCTGCAAAAGCAGATAAATATTTTAAAAGTTTAGAAAGTGAATACAATGCATTGTTGGATAAATTAAAGCACAATAAAGAAGAAGATTTATATACCTTTAAAGATGAAATAGTCCATATCTTAGAAACTGAAATAGCAGCGAGGTATTTCTATCAAAAAGGAAAAATTGAAGCTTCATTAAAAGGAGATCCGGTAATGGATAAAGCTTTGGAGATATTGAAAGACAAAGCCAAATATAAAGCTGTGTTTGAGACAACGGCTGAGAAATAATACTTTCATTAATATTTTTAATTACAAATGGTGGTTTCTCCTATCCAAAAAAGAAACATGTTTCTGTTTTTTTTGATGATGATGGCAGTAGGTTTATCATTATCAAAACCACTCATTACGCTAGGAGAAATTTGCATAGGAGTTTTATGGTTGTTTGATGGAAATATAAAAACCAACATCCTAAATTTTTTCAGGAATAAAATAGCAATAATCCTCAGTTCGGTGTATTTATTAACCGTATTAGGGTTATTACATACCTCTAATTTCGATTTTGCTTTTGATGATTTAAGAAGAAAACTACCGCTTTTGCTACTTCCTTTTTTATTCAGTGGATTTGAACCTTTAAATAAAAAAGAATTTGAATTGCTTTTTAAAGTATTTGTGGTAGGGGTGGTAGCTTCCTCTCTTTGGAGTATTTTTGTAATGTTAGGCGGACTCGAAGAAATTCCTGTTGACAAAAGAGATTTATCCCGCTTTACTTCACATATCCGTTTTGGATTAATGGTCGCTTTTTCAATCATTGGTGCAGCGTATTATTTTTTTAATGAACGGTTGTTAAAACAAAAAATAGTATGGGCAATCACTTCCTTGTGGTTGTTTGTTTTTCTGTTTATTCTTCATTTAATTACCGGAATAGTAGTATTTTTTATAACCATTACGCTATTACTCTTTTTGTTGGGAATTAAACATCGAAAAATGGGCGTTAAAATTATTACCCTAGGAATCACTTTGGTAATTGCTGCTTTATCTTTTGGTTATGTTTACAACTGTTACCATGATTTTTATGTCGCTAATAACATAGAGCCAATGCCTATGTATGAATATTCTCCCGGAGGAGAAAAATTATTTCATGATACGATAAGCTCAAACAGTGAACGAAAAGAAAATGGGAATTATGTATATAGAAATGTGGCAAGAAAAGAATTAGAAAACAGTTGGAATAAAAGAAGTGAAATAAAGCTAGACAGCATTGATTTGAAGGGGCAGCATATAAGGTTTACGCTGATGCGGTTTATTACTTCTAAAGGACTTTTAAAGACTGCTGATGCCGTTGAACAGCTTACGGAAGAAGAAATAAAAGCAATAGAAAGAGGGGTGGCAAACTACAAATACCTTGATATGAATATGATTGAACTCCGTTTGCATAAAATATTCTGGGAAATAGAAATGTTTAAGAAATATAATGTGGCTGATGGTCACTCCGTTATGCTCCGTTGGTTGTATTGGAAAACAGGTTTTGAAATTATAAAAGAACATCCAATTATTGGTGTCGGAACAGGCGATGTGCAAGATGTGTTTAACGAAAAACACCAAGCGAATGGAATTGTTTCTGAAAAATATTGGAGAAGAGCCCACAATCAATACCTCACTTATTTTATTACCTATGGTGTAATTGGAGGAATTTATTTTTTATTCTTTTTGTTTTATCCAATAGTTAAACAAAATAGAACGAATGATTTGCTGTATGTTAGCTTTTTTAGCATTGTGTTGCTTTCTATGCTTACTGAAGATACGTTGGAAACTCAAGTGGGTATTACTTTTTTTGCTTTTTTTAACACACTTTTAATACTCAAAAAACAAGCTTAAACACAGAAAATTCTGTAATTTCGCCTCTATGAAGGGCAGAAAAATCATAGTAACATTCTTTTTACTTTTGCTTACAAGCACATTTTCATTTTCTTATTTTTCTGTATCTACTTTTCAATTTGTAGAAATAGCTGAAGAAGAAAGTAGGCACAGCAATAGCTCTTCCGTATCTTTTGTAATGCAAGAATACATTATTGCTGATGAAGAATCGAACTTGTTTTTTAGTGCCATTGATTTAAAACATTATTTTCAATATTTTTTTCATATCCCACCTTTAAAGGAAGTGATTGCACCACCTCCTGAATTAGCATAAATTATTAGCCGTTTAGAGTGCCTTTTGTTGAGGTATTCCATTAATTATTTGAATGAAATGACATTGATTTTCAATAAGTTGTTTGTTTCATCAAATAACATTTCCTAATGAATTGCATTTTCAGTAATTATTTTGCTGAATGCAACTAATAATTTATGTGTTATGACACCAAAAAAATTAAATATATTTGCCAACCTTAAATCGGATTTTCCTGCCGGTTTGGTTGTTTTTCTAGTTGCACTTCCTTTATGTTTAGGTATTGCATTAGCATCTACAGGAAGATCAGATTTACTCTTTTCAGGGATTATAGCCGGATTTGTCGGTGGTATTGTAGTAGGAACTTTCAGTAACTCCTCATTAGGTGTTTCCGGTCCGGCAGCAGGATTGGTTGTAATTGTTTTATCAGCTATAGATACTTTAGGAACTTTTGAAGCTTTTTTATTAGCAGTTGTTTTATCAGGCTTATTACAGTTATTGGCAGGGTTTCTAAAAGCAGGAATTATAGGTTATTTCTTTCCATCATCAGTAATTAAAGGAATGCTAACGGCAATTGGTATTATTCTTATTCTTAAAGAAATCCCCCACGCTTTGGGATACGATGAAGATTTTATGGCAGACATGGATTTTGCTCAAAAAGATGGACACAACACCTTTACTGAAATGTATTATGCTTTTAAATACAGTAGCATGGGGGCAATAATTATCTGTGTAATATCGCTAGGATTATTGATTTTGTTTGAAACTAACTTTATGAAAAAAATAGGTTTGTTCAAATTCCTTCCGGGTGCATTGTTTGTGGTTTTACTTGGAATTTTAATGAACGCATTGTTCTTAAACATGGCTCCTGAATATGTGCTTTCAGGAAAGCATTTAGTGGAACTTCCGGTGGCTTCTACACCAAAAGAATTTTTAAGCTTTTTTAAATTTCCCGATTTTTCTGCTTTT
>DATGOR010000346.1:0-3488 GCA_035305805.1 Vicingaceae bacterium
AATATGATTTTCAAGATGCTCCTAATCAAAATCGCTTGTCATCTATGCTTAAATATCATTTCGAAAAATTAGGTTATAGTGTTTACTATTTAGAAGATGGAATTCCTGATGAGGTTCGAAATTCTTCATGTAAACAATTGAAATGTGAGGTTGAACGTTCGGGGAAAATGACAGTTACTGAGCTTACAGTTTCACTTAAAGACTGTACTGGAAATGTTGTAGCATCGGGTACCGGAAGTAGTCGTCTTAAAGACAGAAAAAAAACTTACCCAGAAGTGTTAACTTATATTTTTGATAACACAGCAGTTGGAAAAATTCAAAAGAAATAAGAAAAGGCTCCAAAATATTTTGGAGCCTTTTTTAATAGTTATATTTTCCTTGCCAACGCATGCGTAAGAAATCTTTTGTTTGTTTTTCTCTAGCATTATCACCAGGTTCATAAAAAGATGTATTTGCTAGCTCGTCAGGTAAATATTCTTGATAAGCAAAATTACCAGGATAGTCATGGCTATATTTGTACTCTTCACCATAACCTAATTCTTTCATTAATTTGGTAGGTGCATTTCTTAAATGAATAGGAACCGATAAATCACCAGTTTGTTTAACAGCAGCTTGGGCTTTTCCAATAGCCATATAACTTGCATTACTTTTTGGAGATGTGGCTAAATATATTGCACATTGACTCAATAAAATTCTACTTTCTGGATAGCCGATAACAGAGACAGCCTGAAAGATATTGTTTGCCATAATAATTGCCGTAGGATTAGCTAAGCCAATGTCTTCCGAAGCCGATATAACCAATCTTCGAGCAATAAATTTCAAATCTTCTCCACCTTCAATCATTCGGGCCAACCAATACACAGCACCATTAGGATCACTTCCACGAATGGATTTGATAAATGCTGAAATAATATCGTAATGCTGTTCACCAGTTTTGTCATACAACACCGTGTTTTTTTGAACCACTTGCATTACTTTATCATTGGTAATTTCTATATCATCACCACCAATAGAATTAACAATTAATTCGAATGTATTTAGTAATTTTCTTCCATCACCACCCGAAACTCGAAACAAAGCTTCGCTTTCTTTAATCGTAATTTGTTTGGTTTTTAATTCATCATCTACTCGAATAGCTCTATGAAGTAATTCTTCCAAATCATTTTTTGTAAAAGCATTAAGTGTATATACTTGACAACGTGACAATAGAGCAGGTATGACTTCAAAACTTGGATTCTCCGTTGTAGCACCAATCAATGTTACCCAACCACGTTCTACTGCAGCTAACAATGAATCTTGTTGAGATTTGCTAAAACGATGGATTTCGTCAATGAATAAAATTGGATTTCTTGGAGTAAAAAGACCATTATTTCCTTTCGCTTTTTCTATTACCTCACGTACGTCTTTTACACCAGCATTAATAGCACTTAATGTATAAAATGGGCGATCACTTTCTTGGGAAATAATCTCTGCAAGCGTAGTTTTTCCCGTTCCTGGAGGTCCCCAAAAAATCATAGATGGAATAATTCCTTTCTTGATATTTTGAGTTAAAATACCATTGGCACCAACCAAATGACTTTGACTGATGTAATCTTCTAATTTCTTCGGACGAATACGTTCTGCTAAAGGTGCTTTCATAGGGTAAAATTACTAAATCAAATTATTAATTGATATTTTTAGCTATTGTTTTTTATTAGAATAACTTTGCAAAAATTAATAAAACGCTTAAATAAAATGAAAAAAATTATTTGTTTGTTATTCTTATTAATATGTATAAACGGAATAGCACAAAAAAAATACAATTTTGGAATTAGTTTTGGAAGCGAACAGTATTATGGCAATGACAAAGGGTATATTCCTAATGAGTACAAACTTGAAAATCAATTTACAAATAAATTAGGTGTTTTTGTAGAACGAAATTTAGTAAACCAGGATCAAATATTGGTTGGTTTTAATTACAACTATTATTGGAATTATTTTACTTTTATGAATGGTGATGTTCCTTGGTATACTGCTACTTCAAATACGTTTTATGATGTTGATTTTCAATACAATCGTTTTTTGAGTAATCATTTTAAAGTTATGATTGGTACCAATGTAAGTTTTTATCGTTTTCATGATAAGTATTATGGTGTTACATATTTATATGATGGTTCAGTTTATTCAACAGAAGTTAATGATGTTACTGATTTTAATCTCGCATTAAATTCAGGAATAAAATATGTAATCAATCCAAAATCTAAAATAAAGTTTGAACCCTTTGTTTTATTAGGTGCTACAATGTTTAGAAGAGATAATTTTAAGGTGGATTATCTTACTGAAAACAATTCTTCAAACCATTTTTACCGAAATATTTATACTCGTTTTGGTTTGAATGTAAAATATTAAATTTGAAAAGACTGCTATTTTGGCAGTCTTTTTTCTTTGGGTGTATTTTTGATTGAAAGATGTTATGAAATTAGACCAACTGAAATATCGACCAATTGTTTTTTGGGTACCTTTCGTATCTATTCTCTTATTATGGTTGGTGTATTATTTAGATTGGAGATTTTATTTAGGTTGGCGAGATTATGGAATACATCCTCGTAAGATAAGTGGATTAAAAGGTGTTTTTTTTTCTCCATTATTACATGGTTCAGTGAAACACTTGTTTAATAATTCTTTGGCTTTGGCAATGTTGCTACCATTGATTTGTTATTATTACTTCAATAATTGGAAAACTATTATAAGCTATGGCGTACTATTCGCTGGTTTAGGTACATGGATAATAGCCGAAAGTGGCAATCATATCGGAGCTAGTGGTTTAGTTTATGTACTTATTTCTTATTTGTTTTTTACAGGTATTCGTAGTAAACAATACAAATTAATGGCCGTCTCTCTCGTTGTAGTTTTAATTTATGGAAGTTCTGTTTGGTACATGTTTCCAGATATAGAACAAGGTATTTCTTGGCAAGGACATTTATCTGGTTTTCTTGTTGGCTTAATACTTTCATTTATATTACAAAAACCTCAGTTCGAACCCATTTACACATATGAATGGCAAAAACCTGATTTTGATGAGAGTAAAGATGAGTTTATTAGAAATTTTGACAAGAGCGGGAACTTTAGACCATTACCACTGTTGCGTATAGATGATATGGGTTATGTTTATAATGATAGTTTTCATTATAAGTTGAATAATAATCTCACCATTAAAACTACACTAAGACAATCTTACAAATTTTATGTTTAATGTAATATTTTTATAAAAAAAATCTATAATATAATTTAAATTTAATATCATATATTTATAGAAGTCGTGTAGTATTGATTAATTTTATACAACAAAAAAGTAAAAAATTATAATGCATGGAACAAGATATGAATGACATCAGTAAATGTCCATTTCATAATGGAACGCTTAATAGTAAACCTGTTGCAGGTAGTGGTAATCAAAACAAAGATTGGTGGCCAAATCAATTAAATGTAAATATTTTGCGTCAGCACTC
>DATGOR010000347.1:0-11240 GCA_035305805.1 Vicingaceae bacterium
TTGTAACACCTTTTAATATATTAACCAATAAAACAGCTGAAATATTAATTGATTTTGATGCCGAAAAATCTGTAGTTGTAGAAGGAGACACTTCGTTTAGACTAAAACCTGTAATTAAAATTAAAAACGTTAATTATCAATAAATTTTAAGTTATGAAATACGCAAAAATATTTATGATAATGGTTATTGCTATTGGTAGTTTAGGTTGTAAAAAAGAAGACAATATTCAACCAAGTGCAAATTATATCAAACCAAACGATTACTTATCCGATAAAAAGTATAAAACCTTAATTGTAGAAGTAAATTACATAGACGGCTACCAACCTACAGATGAAGCTATTAAGAACATGAAAAATTTTCTTATAGAGCGATTAAATAAACCCAAAGGAATTAAAATTGGTTGGAATAAAATTGCCTCTCCAAGAAAAACTTCCTATAGTGTAAACGATATTAAAGCATTAGAAAAAAGTACTCGAAAACACTATCCTATGGGCGATATTTTAGTTATGCATGTATTATTTTTAGATAATGGTTATGTTTACGACACCGACAACACCAAATATCTGGGAATAGCTTACGGACCGACATCTATGGCAATTTTTCAAAAAACGGTAGCGGATTATTCGGGTGGATTAGGGCAGCCAAGCAATGAAATGCTAGAAACTACCATTATTAACCACGAGATAGGTCATTTGTTAGGTTTGGTAAATAATGGAACTCCTATGCTCAACCATCATCAAGATACAGCACACGGAAACCATTGTAATGATGAAAATTGTTTGATGTACTACGCCACAGAAACTACCGATATAATTGGCAATTTACTGGGAAACAATATTCCCCAACTAGACCAACATTGTATCAATGATTTGAGAGGTAATGGCGGAAAGTAATAACTTTCATATAGCACAAAAAAATAGGCTGCAAGTGTTAACTTACAGCCTATTTTGCTTTAATAAATATTATTAGTGTTTGGACGCTAAAAATCTTTCTGCATCTAATGCCGCCATACAGCCTGTTCCTGCAGCAGTAATAGCCTGCCTGTAGGTTTTATCAGCAGCATCTCCCGATACAAATACTCCTTCTACGTTGGTTTTAGAACTTCCCGGAATATTTTTAATATAACCCACCTCATCCATTTCCAGATAAGGTTTAAACACATCGGTATTGGGTTTGTGTCCGATAGCCAAGAAGAATCCTGTACAAGGAATTACTTTTTCTTCGTTGGTTTTATTATTTTTTACTTTTACTCCGGTTACTAAATCGTTTTCACCGAGTACTTCCACCGTTTCTGTATTGTAAAGAATTTCAATGTTTTCGGTTCTTTTCACTCGTTCTTCCATAATTTTTGAAGCACGGAATTTTTCACTTCTTACCAACATCGTAACTTTCTTACAAATGTTAGATAAATAATGAGCTTCTTCACAAGCAGAATCTCCAGCTCCAACAATTACTGTTTCTTGGTTACGGTAGAAAAATCCATCACACACAGCACATGCGGAAACTCCACCACCTGCTGCTAAGTATTTTTGTTCAGAAGGCAACCCTAAGTATTTAGCTGACGCTCCGGTAGCAATAATTACTGTATCGCAATGCAATTCTTTATCTTCCACCCAAACTTTGTGTGGATAGCCCGAAAAATCAACTTTAGTAACCCAACCGGTACGCACATCTGTTTCAAATCTTTCGGCTTGTTTTTGTAATTGGTTCATCATTTCCGGCCCTGTAATTCCATCAGGGTAACCCGGAAAGTTTTCTACCTCATTGGTAGTAGTTAATTGACCTCCCGGCTGCATTCCCATATACATTACAGGTTTTAGATTTGCCCTTGCAGCGTAAATAGCAGCAGTATATCCTGCCGGTCCTGACCCTATTATAAGGCATTTTATTTTTTCAATTGCTTCTGACATATTCTTCGTATTTTGTTTCACTTCAAAATTATCATTCTAATTTCTAAAAATAAACAAAAAGATTTTTTTTTGGATAAATCAAGGTTTCAGATAGATGTAAGCTATAAAAACAACAATTATTTTTTTATTTAATCAGGCAACCTATTTTAAACTCATTACGTCTTTGTGTCGTGAATATCTGCTTATGAAAGTTATTCATGTTACCTTTTTCTTATCAAATTCCCCTTTGTTTCGAAAGAAATGAAGGGGTTTTTATTTATTGTCCCTTTTCCTTTTTCGTTTTTGATTAATTTTACACAATAAACGATGGCTAAAAAAGTTTAATGCTTCTATGAATTTTCAACGCTTCAAAAAAACTACACTTATTACTGTTTTGCAGTTTTTTTCTTTAGCATTATTTGCTCAGGATATTCCTATTGGCACCTGGAGAGATCACTTACCTTATAGCGATGCTATTTCCGTATCTTATGGCGATGAAAAAGTGTATTGTGCCACCAATTCTGCTGTTTTTATTTACGCTCTTTCCGACCAAAGTATAGAAAGGTTAAATTTAGTAAACGGACTTTCCGATATAGGCTTGAGCAAAATAAAACACAATCCGTATAACCAAAAAGTGATTATTGCTTATAAAAATGGTAATATCGATATTCTTTCTCCCGACAATTCTGTGATAAACATCCCTTTTATAGCCAACGGAAATTTAACCGGTTCTAAAAAAATAAATCATATTTACTTAAAAAATCAATTGGCTTATTTATCTACTGATTTTGGAATTGTGGTTTTAGATACCGACAAAAATGAAATTAAAGACACTTACTTGTATGGAAATTTAGGTGCAGAAATGGTTACTCATGCGGTAACAATGGATAACCAATACATATATGCTGCTTCGGATAACGGTATTTATTATGCTGATAGGAATAACCCTAACCTTGTTAACTATAATAATTGGAGTTTCTTAAGTGATTTGGGAAACAGAAAATTTAGCAGCGTGATTTTTTTCTCCAACCTGGTTTTTGCTGCAACTGACGCAACCGTAAATGGTGGTGATTCCATTTTATTTAATTTTAATAACACTTGGCAGGCATTCTCTACCACCGCTTTGGATATTGAGAATTTACAGGTGCTGTCCGGTAACAGAATGGCTATTAACAAATTGTATTCAACCCAAATTTTGGATGAAAATTTAATGACACTAAATGAACTTTATACCTATAACGGGATACCCATTGTTTCAAATGAGTTAACCCTTGATAATTCAGGTAGTTATTGGTTCGCTGATAACAATAAAGGTTTGGTAAAAATAACTCCTTCTTTTGCCGTTGAGTTTATAGCTCCAAACGGACCAACATCAGCTTATTCTTATAAGTTGGATATGAAAGAAGATAATTTATGGATGGTTTCAGGGAGTTTTTCTACTCAGATAAATCAAAAAAATATCAATTTACGCAAGGAAGGTACTTGGGAAAATTTTCCTTCTACCATTCAAGATCCTTATGGCGGATTTATTACCGGGTTAATTGACGTAGAAATAAATCCGAACAACCTTGAAAATGTCTTTGTCGGCTCGTGGACAAACGGTTTGTTAGAGTTTAATAACCAACAACTAACCAATGTTTACAACGCTAAAAACTCTCCGTTAGACAGTGTATATTTCGGCCCTACACAAGTAGGAACTCTTGATTTTGATAGCGACAATAATTTATGGGTTACCAGTTCTTTTGCCAACAACAACAAGTTTTTACATGCAAAAACACCAGATAACAATTGGTACAGCTATAGTTTTATTGGCGACATTACTTCAGGGAATTACATATCTTCCTCACTAATTGATAGAAATAATAATAAATGGATAGCCGAACCTAATGAAAAACTCATTATTATTTTTAATGAAAACGGTACATTTAGCAACACCTCTGATGATAAAAAAGCGATACTTGGAGGTAGCCAAAATAAAGGTAATATTCCCGGCACTATGCTACTAAGTATGGCAGAAGATTTAGATGGCAAAATTTGGTTGGGAACCGATGCCGGAGTAGGTGTTATTTTTTCTCCAGAAGCTGTTTTTGACGGCAATGTGGAAGTAAGCCAGATTTATATTGAACAAGATGGTAACGTAGAAATTCTTCTCGGCACTGAAAATATTACCTGTATTGCTGTTGATGGTGCTAACAGAAAATGGTTCGGCACACAAAATTCAGGGGTGTTTTTGATGAGTGCAGACGGAACAGAAGAGGTGTTTCACTTTACTAAAGATAATAGCCCGCTATTTTCTAATTATATATTAGATATTGCCATCAACCATAAAACCGGAGAAGTATTTTTTGCTACCGATAAAGGACTGCTTTCTTATAAAAGTACTGCCACAGAAGGATTAGACGATTACGACTTGTTTGTTTATCCCAATCCTGTAAAACCTAGCTTTAATGGCACTATTGCTATCAGAGGAATGGTTGCAAATTCCAATGTAAAAATCACTGATATTGAAGGCAATATTGTATATGAAACTACTTCTTTAGGAGGACAAGCCATTTGGGATGGTAAAAACATGAATGGCGAAAAAGTAAAATCAGGTGTTTATATGGTATTTGCCAATAGTGAAGACGGCAGCCAGAAAAAAGCCGGCAAAATCTTGATATTGAATTGATAATTAGAAATTAGAGGTTTAACGATTAACAAATAACCATTAACGAATAACGAACAACTGCTTATGCTCCACACTACCAAAGGCATTGTCATTCATCAGTTTAAGTTTAAAGAAAAGAGTGTGATTGCAAAAATATATACCGAAAAATTTGGTATGCAATCTTACATTATTAATGGAGTAAGAAGTAAGAAATCTGCCAACAAATATGCTTATTTACAACCACTTTCGTTAGTTGAAATTAATGCTTACCACAAAGAAAACAGAGGATTGCAACAACTCAAATCTATTAAATTAGACGTGCCGTTAAATGAAATCCCTTTTGACGTAATAAAAGGTAGCATTGCATTTTTTGTAGCTGAAATTATTCATAAAAGCATTAAAGAGGAAGAACCTAACATCAGCTTGTTTAGTTTTCTTCATCAAAGTATTTTAGAGCTAGACCTTGCTAATAAAAATTTTTCCAATTTTCACATTTACTTTTTAGTCTTGTTCACCAAACACTTAGGTTTTTCACCTGAATTACCACAAAATCTTTCCACTAAGGAATTGTATTTCGATTTACAAGAAGGAACATTTACTCCCATTAAACCTTTTCATCCGGTTTTTTTGGAAAAAGAATTTGGTGCAACAGTTAGTTACATATTAGCACATGGTTACAAGGGGCTAAACGAATTATCTATCAATAACCAACAACGAAGTGTTCTATTAAACGGAATGATTGATTATTTCAACATCCATTCTGAAAATTTTGATTTTTTAAAAACCAAAGAAGTTTTTGAAGAATTGTTTATTTAGAAAAACTAATTTTAGAGAATCATTACTCCTTTTTTATTGATAATAGGAATATTGACAAAATTTTCTTTCTTAATAGTTTCAGCTAAAAAGATGTATTTTTTATCTAACATTTCTTCATTAACAAAAAAACTCACCCAATATTGGTTATGCAATCCAAAAACATTTTCTATGATGGGCTCCACTTTAGCATAACTTTTTGCAGCAACATCTCCCAAAGCGTGTCTTAGTTCCGAAGTTTTAGTTTGCAATCCATCTTCATGAGTAATGTATCCTTTTGAAGAAACCAACACATTTTTTATATCCGTTTCACTCAAGTTAATTAAATATACATTCCAATCTTCACCTTCATGAATCACAGCAATGGCTACATTTTCTACTTTAGTATTGGGGATATCTTTTAACATAAATTATTTTTCTAATTCTTCTATCGCTCTTAAAATAGTCTCATCATTCTCATTAATAACCACATAAAATCCAAAATTCCCATACAAATGTCGCCCCATGTCTGCTTTTAATCCTTGTTCTATCAATTTTTTGGATTTTTTTATTTGCTCTAAATTTCTTTCGATGCCCGATTCGGTGGCAAATTTTATCAATTCATTAAATAAATGATTAGATACCTTAAAATTTCTTTTAAACTTAACCGCATCGTGGTATTTTTCCAACCAAGTTTTTCTGTCTTTATCCACTGTGTTTAAAGCAAATTCTTGAATTATTCCGTTATACCTTAATTGGTATAAGTAATCGCTACCGCCCGTGGTATCTAATGGAATAAAAATATCGGGCATTATTCCACCACCGCCATAAACTTCTCTTCCCTTTTTTGTAAAATATTTTAGTGAGTCAGGAAAATGAATACTATCAGCTTCTAATAACTCTCCTTTCTCATAGCGTTTATAAGCCTCTAAATTATATTCATCCGTACCATTTTCATAAGGTTTTTGAATAGATCTTCCTGACGGAGTATAATAGCGAGCAACTGTTAAACGAATTGCAGAACCATCAGGCCAAGGAATTTGTTCTTGAACTAATCCTTTTCCAAAAGAACGCCTTCCTAAAATGATTCCTCTATCGTTATCTTGTACAGCTCCTGCTAAAATCTCACTGGCAGAAGCTGAGTTTTCGTTAATTAATATAGCAATACCAATATCTTCCAAAGCACCTTTTGAAGTAGAAAAATATTCTGTTTTCTTTCTTGCTCTTCCTTTGGTATAAACAATCATTTGGTTTTTTGATAACAATTCATCTGCAATGCTGATTGCTGAGGACAATACTCCCCCTCCATTTCCTCTTAGATCAATTACCAAATTATCCATGCCTTTTTCTTTTAAATCTAATACAGCACTTAAAAATTCGGTGTGTGTGGTTCGTGCAAAACGAGTAATTTTTATATAACCTGTTTTATCATTTAACAGATATGGAGCATCAACACTATAAATAGGTATTTCATCGCGAACAATGGTAAAATGCAACAGTTTTTTTACCCCTTTGCGTTTTATTTTAACGTTTACTTTCGTTCCTCTGGGACCTTTTAAAAGTTTTATCACTTCATTATTAGTAATTTCTTTGCCTGCAATATCCACTGTATCCACTTTTATTATTCTATCTCCCGCCTGAATGCCTAATTTTTCTGAGGGTCCATTAGCAATGGCAGAAATAACCATTACCGTATCATCTTTTATTCTAAATTCTACCCCTATACCTTCGAAGGAACCTTCTATTGGTTCGTTCATATCGTCAAAATCTTTTGGAGATATGTAATAAGAATGAGGATCAAGGTTGGTTAACATGGCGTTGATGGAATTTTCCAAAAGTTCCTTCCCATCAACAGAATCTACATACGATTCTTCTATAAATTGGAGAATTTCATTGAGTTTTCCGGTCGCATTTTTTTTACCGGATGGCATAAAAATAATGGATTTACTTCCCGAAGTATTTGCTAAAAACGACCCTAAATAAATCCCTACAACCACACTAACCGCTAGCAGTAAAGGTAAAAAGATTTTCAAATTGTATTTGTTCATTCGGTTTTAATTTTGGTATTCGTTAAGATCTATAAAACAAAGATCAATACCTGATTCTTTTAAAAATTTTAACCCATCATCATCTTTATAGGTATTGCAATAAACCACTCTGGTAATTCCCGCTTGTAAAATCAGTTTACTACATTCTTTGCAAGGAGAAAGGGTAATGTAAAGGGTTGCTCCATTAGCGTTGTTGGTAGATTTTGCAATTTTCATCAAAGCGTTTGCTTCGGCATGAAGTACGTACCATAATGTTTTACCTTCTTCATCTTCACAACAATTATCGTAACCCGTGGGAGCTCCGTTATAACCATCAGAAATAATCATTCGATCTTTAACCACAATTGCTCCCACTTGCTTTCTTTTACAATGCGAAAGTTTAGACCATTCTTTTGCCATTTTTAGGTAGGCAACATCGTATCTTAATTGTTTTTCTTTAGTATAGGTTGGTTCCATGTTTTAATTAAAAAGGCAAAATTAGGGATTTGACATGGATTTATTACTGATTATATTTCTCAATACCTTCTTGTTGTTTGATGGCTGTCATTACTTGTTTTAAAATAGTTTCTACATCATCATCATAATTGATAGTGAGCGGTGGATGCACTTCCATTTTTAGTGGTGTGTTTTTTTTCTTTAGAAACAATCCTTTTTTATCGAAGGCTCTTCTAAAACCATCTATAGTAATGGGAACAACAATGGGTTGGTAGTTTTTAATAATGTGTGCTGTTCCTTTTCTTCCTTCAGCAAAAGCCCTGGTAGTTCCTTGTGGAAAGTTAACTACCCAACCGTTTTCTAATGCTAATTTAATTTTTTCAGTGTCATTTTTATCAACCGGACGCTTGATAGCTTTTCCTGCTTCACGCCACGTTCTTTTAATAGTAATGGCTCCTGCATACGCTAAAATTTTAGGCAACAAACCCGATTTCATGGTTTCTTCAGCTGCTACAAAATAAAAATTCACAAACGGACAAGCCAAAATTCCTCTTAATTTAAGTTGATTGGGATATCCGTACAACGCAGATTGCATAGCATGAATCATAAATGCTACATCGGCAAAATAAGTTTGGTGATTAGATACAAAAAGCACATTTTGTCGAGGCAATGTGGTAAAAAATTCTGCTCCGGAAATTACAGGTTGATTAATCTTTTTGAAACGAATATAGGTAATAAACGCAAACGTTCTGATTACCAATTTCTTTAAAAACAGGTACTGACCAAAAATATTTTTTTTCAAAATAAGTTGTTTTATTTACTTCGGGCAAATTTAAACTTTTGAAAATTAATATTAATTAAATGGTAAAATACTGTTTTAAAAAAAAGCCTCTAAATACAATATTTAGAGGCTTTAAAAATTAATAACTTATAATTAAGATGCGGCTTGCAATTTAATTAAATTCAGGGCAGAACCCGCTTTAAACCATTCTATTTGTTGTGCGTTGTAAGTATGGTTTAGCTTAATTAAATCTTTGCTTCCATCTTGGTGAACTACTTCTAACGTTAATTGTTTATCTGGAGCAAAATCTGCTAAATCAATAAAGTTAAAAGTATCATCTTCCTTAATTTTATCGTAATCTGCTTCGTTAGCAAAAGTTAACCCTAACATTCCTTGTTTTTTAAGGTTAGTTTCGTGAATACGAGCAAAAGATTTAACAATAACAGCAATAACACCTAGGTGTCTTGGTTCCATAGCGGCATGCTCTCTAGAAGAACCTTCGCCATAGTTATGGTCACCCACTACAATACTTGGGATACCTGCGGCTTTGTAAGCTCTAGCTGTTGCAGGAACCTCTCCTGTTGAACCTGTTAATTGATTGGTTACCTCGTTGGTTTTATCGTTAAATGCATTTACTGCACCAATCAGTAAGTTGTTAGAGATATTATCCAAATGTCCTCTATACCTTAACCAAGGTCCTGCCATAGAAATATGGTCTGTAGTACACTTTCCTTTGGCTTTAATCAATAGTTTAGCTCCATTAATGTTATCGCCATTCCAAGGTTTAAAAGGATCTAATAATTGCAACCTATCTGAGCCGGGTTTCACCACCACTTCAATTCCACTTCCATCAGCAGCAGGCTCTTGATAACCATTATCTTCCACATCAAAACCTTTGCTTGGCAATTCATCACCTGTTGGAGGGTCTAATTTTACTTGTTCTCCATTTTTATTGGTTAATGTATCGGTAATTGGATTAAAATCTAATCTTCCGGAGATAGCAATTGCCGCTACCATTTCAGGTGAAGCAACAAAAGCATGTGTATTGGGGTTACCGTCTGCTCTTTTGGCAAAATTTCTGTTAAATGAGTGAACAATGCTGTTTTTTGGGGCATTTTTCGGGTCGGAATACCTTGCCCATTGTCCGATACAAGGACCACATGCGTTGGTAAATATAGTGGCATTCAAATCTTCAAATGTTTTGAGCAATCCATCTCTTTCGGCAGTAAATCTTACTTGCTCAGAACCGGGATTAATTCCGAATTGGGCTTTAGTTTCCAACCCTTTATCTACTGCTTGCTTAGCAATAGATGCAGCTCTTGATAAATCCTCATAAGATGAGTTGGTACAAGAACCAATTAATCCCCATTCTACTTCTAAAGGCCAATCGTTGTCTTTAGCCTTTTGGGTCATTTGTCCAACGGGAGTAGCTAAATCCGGAGTAAACGGTCCGTTTAAGTGAGGCATCAATTCCGAAAGATTAATTTCAATCAATTGGTCGAAATATTGTTCAGGATTGGCATACACTTCTACATCACCGGTTAAATGTTCAGCTACTTTGTCTGCTAATTCAACAACATCAGCTCTATCAGTAGCTTTTAAATATCTTCTCATGGAATCATCATAACCAAAAGTAGAAGTGGTAGCTCCTATTTCGGCTCCCATATTACAAATAGTTCCTTTTCCGGTGGCAGAAAGTGATTGAGCACCTTCTCCAAAATATTCAACAATGCAACCTGTTCCACCTTTTACGGTTAAAATTTCTGCGACTTTTAAAATAACATCTTTTGGGGCAGTCCAACCGTTTAATTTTCCGGTAAGTTTTACTCCAATTAATTTTGGAAATTTCAATTCCCAAGCCATACCTGCCATTACATCAACGGCATCAGCTCCACCAACTCCAATGGCTACCATACCTAATCCACCGGCATTTACAGTGTGCGAATCAGTTCCTATCATCATACCTCCGGGAAAAGCATAGTTTTCCAACACTACTTGATGAATAATACCTGCACCCGGTTTCCAAAAGCCAATTCCATATTTATTAGAAACAGATTCTAAGAAATTAAACACTTCGTTATTTTTATTCATTGCATCTTGCAAATCAGCATCAGCTCCAATTCTAGCTTGAATTAAGTGGTCGCAATGTACTGTTGAAGGTACTGCAGCTTTGCTTTTTCCTGCTTGCATAAATTGCAATAAAGCCATTTGGGCAGTAGCGTCTTGCATAGCTACTCTATCAGGAGCAAAATCTACATAAGATTTTCCTCTTTCAAAAGCGGTAGTAGGTTCGCCATCCCAAAGATGGGCATACAATATTTTTTCTGATAAGGTGAGTGGTTTTCCCACCACTTTTCTTGCAGCAGCAATTCTAGAAGGAAACTTCTCATATACTGCCTTAATCATTTCAATGTCAAACGCCATGATTGTTTTAGGTTTTTGATTTATAAATAAAATAAAAAAATACGTGTAAAATAAAGCTTGAAGTGAATAAATGCTCTTGCCAACGCCAACTTAACCCGGAATGGATATTCCAACTTTTTTGCTTTCTTGCTGCGAATTTACAATTTTTTGGTTGCTTTTAAAAATTACACTTACAAAGTTTAAAACTTTTAACAAAAAAAGACCTGACAGGTTTTGGAAACCT
>DATGOR010000348.1:0-2219 GCA_035305805.1 Vicingaceae bacterium
ATTGCTTAAACGCAATTCTCCATTGGTGTGTGTTCTGTACATGTTTTTCAGTAAAAAATTAAAATGCGAAATTAAACAATTCAGCAAGAAAGTAGTTGTGAGGGAAGAATAAAATTTGGAACGAGACCTGACAGGTTTTTAAAACCTATCAGGTCTGAAAAAGTTAAAGTAAGTTGTTAAATCACATCATAATCTACTACCAATTTATCTGAAGCAGGGTGAGCTTGGCAAGTTAAAATAAATCCATCCGCTACTTCTTCGTCAGAAAGAGCGTAGTTCATATCCATGGTAGCTTTTCCTTCAATAACCTGAGCTTTACAGGTGCAACATACAGCTCCTTTGCAAGAAAAAGGGGCATCTGCTCCTTGTTCAATAGCAGCATCTAAAATGGTTGCTCCTTTACTGTTTAGGTCGAATTCAAATTCTTCGCCATCCATAATTACAGTAACATGGCTGGTGCCTTCGTAAGAAGAATCAGGAGTTGCTTGTTCTAATGAATCTGCTTTTTTAACAGGGGTAGTAAATAATTCAAAATAAATTTTTTCATCAGCAACTCCCATCTTTTTAAAGGTTTCGTTAACTGTGTTTATCATCGCTTCCGGTCCACAAATATAAAAACCGTCAGCTTTTAGTATCTCCAAATCTAATTGAATAAAATCTTTCATTTTCTGCTCATCTATTCTACCACACTGAATAGGGTCTAATTGCTTGGCAGCACCTTCATCGTAAGTAAAATGTACTTTAAAATGATTAGGATGATTAGCAGCTAATGCTTCTAATTCTTGTTTAAAAATGGTGTTTTCTTCGTTTACATTCCCATAAAATAAGGTAAATTTTCCTCCGGCTTTAATAACAGATTTCAACAAGGAAAAAACAGGGGTAATACCACTTCCGGCAGCTACACCAACAATGTTAGCGGCATGATTTTTTGCTACAAAATTTCCGGCAGGAGGCATCACTTCTAATACATCGCCCACTTTTAACTCATCATTTAAAAATCCCGACATTTTTCCGTTGTCAATTTTCTTTACACCAATTCTTATTTCTTCCTCAAAAGGTGTACTACAAATGGAATACGATCTTCTGATATCTTCACCGTTAATGGTTTTCTTAACCGTTACGTATTGTCCTGATTCAAAAGCAAAAGTGTTTTTTAAATCCGCAGGAAGTTCAAATGCTATAGAAACCGCTTGAGGTGTTTCTTTTCTAACATCTTTAATTTTTAGGGTATGAAAATGACTCATTCTTTCTGTTTTTATCTTTTAATCCCGACAAAAGTAATATTATTTCATAAAATAAGAAGGTATTAAAATGAAGGACTAATTGAATTTTTCTAAAATAAACAGAATTGGTTAAAAAAATAACAGCCTGACAAAAATCAGCTATTTGTTGATTATTTTTTCATTAAATTTGGGCAACCAAATAAAAACAACGATTGCATTATGGATGAACAACAAAAATTAGAAGCATTTCAGGCAAAAATTGATGCAGAAATTAAGATAGAACCTAAAGATTGGATGCCTGAAGAGTATAAAAAGCACTTACAACGTCAAATCTCTCAACATGCACATTCGGAAGTGATTGGAATGCAACCCGAAGGAAACTGGCTATTGAGAGCTCCTACACTAAGAGCTAAAGTAGTATTGTTAGCAAAGATACAAGATGAAGCCGGACACGGACAATATTTATACGCAGCAGCAGAAACATTGGGTAAAAGCCGAGATGAATACATAGAAGAATTGCAAACTGAGAAAGCAAAATATTCTAGTATTTTTAATTACCCAACCTTAACTTGGGCAGATATGGGAGCTGTAGGTTGGTTAGTAGATGGTGCTGCTATTGTTAATCAGGTATCTTTACAAAGAACTTCTTACGGGCCTTATGCTAGAGCGATGGTAAGAATTTGTAAAGAAGAAAGTTTCCACCAAAGACAAGGGTATGAAATTATTGCCCACATGGCAAAAGGAACACCTGAACAAAAAGCTATGGCTCAAGATGCGTTGAATAGATTATGGTGGCCATCATTAATGATGTTTGGACCGCATGATGCTGATTCTCCAAACTTAGGTAATGGTGTGAAATGGAAAATTAAACGCGAAACGAATGATGAGTTACGTCAGAAATTTATAGACAAAACCGTTCAACAAGCAGAAGTTATTGGATTAACCATCCCTGACCCTGATTTGAAGTGGAATGAAGAAACAGGTCATTATGATTAC
>DATGOR010000349.1:0-3379 GCA_035305805.1 Vicingaceae bacterium
GCTACTAATGGTGGAATCGGAGCATATCCTTTAGCAATTAGCTCCGTGTTATTGCTTTACGATGTTGAACACAACGTTGGTTACGCTTTTGGTTGGGCAACATGGATAGCTCAAACAGCCATGATTATTATTGTCGGACTGGTTTCGTTAATTTTAGTTCCTAAACTAAATGAAAAAATGAAATAAAGCATTTATGAAAATGTCACATCTAACTACCATTAAAAATAAAATTATCGCACAAGCTGCTATTGTTGATTTAATGCAACAATGGAATAAACAAAAAGTGGTTTTTACCAACGGGTGTTTCGATATTTTACACCAAGGTCATATTACGTATTTAGCACAAACTGCCGATTTAGGCGATAAATTGATGGTGGGAATTAATTCAGATGCTTCTGTAAGAATGCTCAACAAAGGAACTGCTCGTCCGTTGCAAGATGAATATTCCAGAGCATTAATTATTGCATCATTGAGCTTTGTAGATGCAGTTATTATTTTTGATGAAGCAACTCCCTTAGCGTTAATTTCAGCTATTCAACCACAAGTATTGGTAAAAGGTGGTGATTATGATAGTACAATTAACGATCCTTCCGACAAAAAATACATTGTGGGTTCAGATGTGGTAAAACAAAATGGAGGCGAAGTAATTGTAGTTCCTTTTTTACCGGGATATTCTACTACAAGTATTGAGGAGAAAATTAAAAGAGGATAAGTTACTTTATTGTACAATTAATTTTCCTGTAACTTGTTTTCCATCAACCATCAACTGATAAAAATACATGCCTTTTGGATGTGATAATAAGTTCAACTGAGTATTGTTTTGCGTAATTTTTTGTTGGACAATTACTTTTCCCGTTATATCCAAAATAGTAAGGTTAGCTTGTTGAAAAGGAGTATCTATAGTAAATTTAAATAAACCATTGCTCGGGTTGGGGTAAATAGCCACACTATTCTCTTTTACCATTTCTTCATTAATTCCAACAGCATTTATACAACTTGTTGAATCGGGATAAGCAATTTTGGTATCTTCAAAACAAAGAAGTTCAGAATGATTTTCAAAATAAGTACCTAAATGACCAAATACACCTAAAGGAGAACCTATTGACTCAATATAATAATTATAAAACCAAAATAAACCATTACAATTATTAATATAATTTGAGGATACAAAATTATAATGATATCTTTTTCGATATTGACTTTGAATCAAAATACTATCTATTGATGATATTTCTATTTTAGTGCTATCTAAGTAATCATAAAGAATAGTATCTCCTACTGATACATTAAAATCATAGAGTAACAAATCCTTATTTAAAACAGAGGTGTCAGAACCATTCATCCATCTACAAAAACCAAAAAAATTACTGAATCCAAACATACTGATATTATGAGCCGCAAGTGAATCTAAATGAAGATATACTCTTTTGTTTACTTCTCTTATTGATCCAGTGTAATTAGAGGCTAGGGTGTCGGATGCAAGTATATTTCCTCTATATAATTTATGATAAAGTGTATTGCCAATCAAGGTATCTCCACTAATAAAAACAGAATGATGAAATACAAATGTAGGATCAGGATCACTACTAGTTGTTGTCTCTATCCTCCAAATAGCCGAACTATCAGGGAAAGGATGATAGGTTTGAGCTACCAAACACGCAGGAAACATTCCGATAGCTATCGGAAAAAGTAAAAAAGTATAGAAAAAGTGTTTCACGGTTGGTAGTATTAATATTTAATAATTTTTTGAGTAATTACCTTTTGCTGGTGTATCACTTTAACGAAGTAAACACCATTAGGTTGCTTACTGATGTCTATAATTCCTTTATCTTTTAGGGTTATATTTTTGATTTGTTGACCTGAAAGATTGTAAATGCTTACTTGAACTTCATCTTTTACTGTTGGTAATGCTATATTAAAAATGCCATTATTGGGGTTGGGGTAAATGGCAATTTCCGTTGGTAAAAATGTTTTATTACCCAATCCCAATGCAATATCACAACCTCCTCTACAGTACTGGTATAAGCCTAAACCACCTGCATTAACACTTAGAAACATCAGGTCAAATGGTCCATATCCAATTCCTTGATAAAAAGAAAGATGAGGATTTGAATTATAAAAGCTAACCCAGTATTCCGTTGTATTGATAGAATAAATATTAGTTTGTTGAATTTGAGTAATTTCAGCATTTGAACCTAAAAGACACCAGTCATTTGTTTTAATGGAATCTCCTACCTGTAAATCAAAATCATATAACATAAACTCTTGATTAATAGGACAAGGTGTACCATTTAAGTTTTGAAAAAGAATAGCATAGACTTTTTTATTTAAAGTATCGTCCCTTATAACTCCATACAATTGAAAAGGACTGTAACTTGGCGGTATTGTGTCTCCACAAAAAGCTTTATAGCCTGTTCTGCGATAAACTTTTTTATAGTTTACACTTGAAATTGTAGTGTCTCCGTATAAGTAGTAATTTACTCTACGTTCATCGAATATTACACCAAAATTCCCACAATTGTAATTATCACTCAACAACCAATAAGAACTATCAACTGCCATGGGTAAATAGTTTTGTGCTTGTAATTGTAGTGAAACAATGATAGCTATCAATAGTGTTAAAAGGTGTTTCATAACTTAACTATTTTATATTTATGCTGAAATTCTTTGTTTGTAAGTAAAACTATATAAACTCCATTTTTCAAATTTAAAGGAATAGATGGTCTTATTTTATCATTAAAAACTTGCCTACCCTGAATGTCATAAATAGTAATTTCTCCTTTTATGTCTGGTAGGATTAAGTTGTTATAAACAGTTGTTTGTAGTGTGTATTGATTTAAATGGGTAGTATTTTCTTTTATACTTGTTATTATTTCCTCACAATCATTTACCAATTGGTAACTTAATAAACTATCATTATAACAACGAAGAGAGTCAATGTTAGGGGGAGCTACACAATCTGTTGGAAACAAAAAGTAATTACTACCGATGCTTTCAATGAATTTTTCACCAAAATTCCACCCCATTTCTAGATTAGTAACAAACTGTATTTTCTTTTGAAAACCGTTAATATTTATTTGTTTAACCGAATCTACCAAAAAAGGAATTAGCGTATCTCCATTTCCGCCACAATTCATAAATAAAGGTTCTATAACGAAGATAGTATCACCTTGAACAGCATTAAAATCGTACAATAAATGGAATTTATTATATTTATATAAGTAAACTTTATTAGAATCAGAGTAAATAAATTCATGCCCCCAAAAAAAAGAGTTGTTGTTTGTTTGGTAAAGTGTTTGGTTTAATTTTTTTGCATGCTTTCCTAGAATTATAGTGTCTTTAACAGATTCAATTAAAATGTAATTTTGATTAAACGGAG
>DATGOR010000350.1:0-2715 GCA_035305805.1 Vicingaceae bacterium
CCGCAAGGTAAAAAACCGTTTAAAAAGCCAATCAGCCACAAATTATGAAGCGATGATGATTTTAATAAGGTTCCTAATTGTTGCTTTACAAAAGCTATTTGTCGGTAAACAAAACTTGTTGGCGATAAGTTATTCAACCACTTGGCAGGAACAATTACTCCTAAAATTAAAATGCTTCCGATTAAAATAGATAAAAATTGTTGGGAGGAAGCTGTCTTTATTCCCTGACCAAAAATCCCGAAAATTAAACCAAACAGGCTATAAGTGGTAATTCTTCCCAAATTATAAGAAAAAGCTCCCATCATTCGATAGGCAAACGAAGCATTTTTTAGCGGCAGAGCAAAAGCAATTGGTCCGCACATGCCAATGCAATGCAGGCTTCCTAAAAAGCCCAAAACAAATCCTGCTGAGACTAATTCCATAAAAAGTGAATTACAATTTTATTGTAAGCTCATTGTAATATTCGTTATTGTTGTGCTGCCAATCTATACGCACTTTGTACATACCGTTGGAAAATAAGTTTAAAGGATAATGAAGCAAATTGGTATCATTTTCAAATTCAAATTTTAAGTCGAGTTTGGCATCAGAAGGTTTAAAAAAAGTGATTTCGCCACTTATTTTTTCAGTAACCTCGTCAGGAAATTTTAGAAAAAGTGTATCATTTTCAATGCTGAATGTTATTTGCTTTTCAAAATGTTTTTCAGCCAATGCTTTTTTATCTTTAAGCTCTTGAAAAGCTAATTCTTCTTCATAATAATTGGTGGTAACCAAATCAATATTTTGTTGATTGGCTTTGTAAAGCAATCCAAGTGTAAACAGCACAAATATGATGAGAAATATAGTAATTCCGTATCCCCAGTTAAATTTCATTGGTATAATTATTTTTAGTTAGGTCCTAAAAAGGAAGTAGTATTTTCTTTAATCAACTGACCTTTGTCGTAAATACCTATGGTTATTTTGGTTGATTTTTCCGTCAATTGGTTTTTATGGATGTTTACAAAAAATGCTTGTTGATTGCTTTTTCCTTTTTCAATAACCAACGTGTCGCTGCCCACCATTTGCAATTCACCATCCATATTATGGATGTCAAAAGTAAGTTTTAATTCTTTATTGGATTTATTTACCACTTTTACATTGTAAAGGTTACTGATTACGCCATTCTCTTTTTCTTGATAAAGTGTACCGGGAGTTCTTAAAATACTGGCTTCCATACTTCCTCTTAACGTAAATAAATAAACGATAAACCCAATTAATATAATTAGAACGGCCGTGTATGCTTTAGCTCTTAGCGAAAAAGTTTGTTTTTTATTCTCGGCAATGGCGTTTTCGGAATCGATTCTAATTAAACCTTTATCCTGACCAACCTTATCCATCATAAAGTCGCATGCATCCATACAGGCAGTACAGTTGATGCACTCCAACTGGGTACCGTTTCTAATATCAATACCTGTAGGGCAAACATCTACACATTGGTTACAGTCAATACAATCGCCTTTGTTTTCCGTTTTTCGGTCTTCATTTTTTTTGAATTTAGCCCTGTTTTCTCCTCTAATGTAGTCGTAAATTACCACCAACGAGTTTCTATCGAGCATTACGCCTTGTAATCTTCCATACGGACAAACTATCAAACAAACTTGCTCTCTAAACCAAGCAAATACAAAGAAAAATACCCAGCTGAATAAAATAATGGCTATAAATCCACCCAAGTGCTCTTTAATAGGAGCGGTTTGTATTTCTAACAATTTATCGGCTCCAATAATATAAGCTAAAAAAGTGTGGGAAATAATGAGGGCGATAAGATAAAAGAGTCCGTATTTTAAAACCCGTTTAACTATTTTTTGACTGTTCCAAGGTTGTTTTTTTAATTGAATTTGTTGTTTGTAATCTCCATCAATCCAATATTCAATTTTGCGATAAACCATTTCCATAAAAATGGTTTGAGGGCAAATCCAACCACAAAATACTCTACCATAAACAGCTGTAAATAATACAATGAAAACCACCAAGGTAATCATAATTACAGCAAAAAGAATAAAATCTTGAGGCCAAAAAACCTGACCAAACAATACAAACTTTCTTTCTAAAATATTGAATAGCAGTAAAGGTTCTCCATTTATTTTAATCCATGGAGTAACAAATAATATGACTAATAAGAGGTAACTTAAATAAGTTCGGTAATTAGTAAACTTCCCTTTAGGTTTTTTAGGAAAAAGCCATTTTCTTTTTCCTTCATCATCTACCGTTGTAATTCTATCTCTAAAAGAGTTTTCTATGTTTTTATCTTCATCCATATTCGTTACTAACTATTTTATTTCTTCCCCTTGTGGTTCTTTACCGCCATCAACGTTTTTGCCTTTAAATTCATTTAAAATGTAGCTGGAAACGTTTTGTATTTGCTCAGGGTTCAATTGTGCTTCCCAAGGAATCATTCCTTTTTCCGGCACACCATATTTTACTACTCTAAACACATCGTTAATGGTATTTCCATGCAACCAATAATCATCAGTAAAATTAGGGCCAACACCACCTCCGCCATTAGCAGCATGGCAAGCCACACAGTTTTTATCGTAAATGGCTTTGCCGTCAGCCAGTTTGCTAGCATCAGTTATAAGTGTTACCGTATTTTCATCTACGGCTACACCATGCTCTTTTTGATAAGCTTCAATGGCAGCAGCAGCTTCGGCATATTCAGTATTCAACTCATCTTGTTGGTTA
>DATGOR010000351.1:0-3253 GCA_035305805.1 Vicingaceae bacterium
ATTTATTATCCGTCAATACATCTTTCCCATTGCTGTTTTTGATAATATCAAAATAAAATCCTCCTTGATATGGTTTGTATTCGATAATAGCTACCGGAAAATCAAATGCGTCTTCGTCTTTACCTTCTTCAATTTTCACTAATTCTATACTACATTCAAAGGGTTCTACATCAAATTGGCTTGCTTTAGTGGAAATAATAATACGTTTAGTGTAATAACCTTCTTTAGAAATTTCTATGGTGTAGTATTTATTAATAGAAAGATTGTAGCTGAATTTTTTAGAAACAAATTCGGTATAAATCAACGAATTTTCTTCAAACAAGTTGATTTCTACATTATTAAGTTTTTTACTGTTTTCATCTACCACAATGCCTTTCAATAAAGGTTGAGCAAAAAGGTTTCCAGCAAAGCAAATAGCGAATACTAAAGTAACAATGGTTTTCATAATCTTTGTTTTTTTATGGTTGTAATTTATAACAAAGTACCTTAAAACCAATGGAGTATATATCGTGGTGATTGCCTATTTTAAAATGAAAAAATACAGTAATAACACTAAGTATTTATGCGAAATAACTAATGAAAAAAATGGTAAAAACAATAAGTAATTTACGACTCTAAGGAAACAACAAACCCTGCATATTTTCTAATATTAAGCACAATGCCATTTTCAAATAACAAATACTGCCCTTTTATTCCAACTAGCTTTCCTTCGTATTCAGGGACTTTTTCAAAGCCTATGCTTTTTACTTTTACAGGGTAATGTAATACAGGGAAATGGATGTTGATGATTTCGTTTTCAGGTAAAATATATTCGTGGTAAGCTGCATCCACCAATTGTTTAACTTTCTCTTTTTCGGCAATTAAATCTAAATTAGGATGTACATTTTTGAGCATTTGTTGCCAATTGGTTTTATCTTCTAAATGTTTTTTTAGGCTAACCTCTATCATTCCGGCTAAATAACGGTTAGGTGTTTCTGCTAATTTTATAGCTTGTGAAGCTCCTTGATCTATCCATCTGGTGGGGACTTGTGTGTGTCGTGTAATTCCTACCTTTAATCCGCTAGTTAGTGATAAATAAACTACATGTGGCTGTAATTGCACCGATTTTTCGTATTCCAAGTCCCTGTCTTCAATACCTAAATGAGCTTGCGATTTTTCAGGATGAATAATCCAGTCAGCTGCTTCGGGAGCATCTCTAAAACAAGGGTAACAAAAACCTTGGTTAAATGATTTCACCGTTTTTCGTCCACATTTTATACAGTAAATCGCATTTTCATAAGTCAACTTAATGGTTTGACCAATTAAATCGTTGAGATAAACCGAGTCCTCACCAATTGGCAAATGGTATTGAACTTCCTCCTGAAGTTGTGTTTGCATTTTTAAAAGGGAACCGGTTTTTTTCATAAATCTTCAATTTTTAACTTCGTTGAACTCACAAGTTTGTTTCTCGCAAATCCCGAAATATATTGTTAATTGTTCAGCTTGCAGTCTTCCAACTTCCAACTTCTACAATCTCTAATCTCTAATTTCTAACCTCCTAAGTCTGTATCACCCCTACATTATATCTTTTAGTAATTGGAGCATGGTCGGCAGCTTCTATTCCCATCGAAATCCATTTTCTGGTATCCATAGGGTCTATGATGGCATCTGTCCAAAGTCTTGCAGCAGCATAGTAAGGAGAAATTTGTTCGTCATAACGGTCTTTAATTCTGTTGTATAATTCATCCTCTTTTTCTTTGGTAATTTCTTTTTCACCCTTGGCTTTTAATGAAGCTACTTCAATTTGTAATAAAGTTTTTGCAGCAGAAGCTCCACTCATAACCGCCAATTGAGCGGAAGGCCATGCAACAATTAATCTTGGATCATAGGCTTTTCCGCACATAGCATAATTTCCTGCTCCATAAGAGTTCCCCATAATAATAGTAAACTTAGGTACAACAGAGTTTGCCTGAGCAGCCACCATTTTTGCTCCATCTTTAATAATTCCGCCATGTTCGGAACGTGAACCTACCATAAATCCGCTTACATCTTGCAAAAACACCAACGGAATTTTCTTTTGGTTACAATTCATAATAAAACGTGCTGCCTTATCTGCCGAATCGGAATAAATAACTCCACCAAACTGCATTTCTCCTTTTTTAGATTTTACCACCATACGTTGGTTGGCAACTATTCCTACCGACCATCCGTCAATTCGAGCATAGCCACAAACAATAGTTTGTCCGTAAGCATCTTTGTATTCTTCAAATTCAGAATTATCAACCAAGCGATTAATAATTTCTTTTACATCATAAGGTTTTTCTCGGGTATCGGGTAAAATACCATAAATTTCTTTTGGGTCTAACTTAGGCTGAATTGGTTTCACTCTGTTAAATCCTGCTTTTTCGTAATCACCAATTTTATCCATGATGTTTTTAATCCTGTCTAAACAATCATGGTCGTCTTTACATTTATAATCGGTTACTCCTGAAATTTCACAATGCGTTGTTGCTCCACCTAAGGTTTCGTTGTCAATACTTTCGCCAATTGCTGCTTTTACTAAATAAGAACCTGCTAAAAAGATAGAGCCTGTTTTGTCCACTATCATAGCTTCATCGCTCATAATTGGTAAATAAGCCCCTCCGGCAACACAACTTCCCATAATGACAGCTATTTGTATAATTCCCTCTGATGACATGATGGCGTTGTTTCTAAAAATTCTTCCAAAATGTTCTTTATCGGGAAAAATTTCATCTTGCATGGGTAAGAAAACACCTGCACTATCTACTAAATATATAATAGGCAATTTGTTTTCCATAGCAATTTCCTGAAAACGTAAGTTTTTCTTCCCGGTAATGGGAAACCAAGCTCCAGCTTTTACAGTAGCATCATTGGCAACTACCAAACATTGTTTCCCTTTAACATAACCTATCATCCCCACTACTCCACCAGAAGGACAACCACCTTGTTCTTCGTACATACCTTCTCCAGCAAAAGCACCAATTTCTATTCTTGGCGATTTTTTATCCAATAAATAATCAATTCTTTCTCTGGCAGTGAGCTTACCTTTAGCATGGTGCGATTCAATTTTTTTCTTTCCTCCACCCAAATAAACTTTTTCTAACTTTCTGTTTAAATCTGATACCGAAAGTCGGTTGACGTCTTCGTTCTTACTAAATTCTATATCTATCTTTTTTGCCATTTTTTTGTGCTTTTTTATTTAATTCTCAAAAATACTTTTTTAGAAAGTTAATTGTAATGATTTTGGATATAA
>DATGOR010000352.1:0-6421 GCA_035305805.1 Vicingaceae bacterium
CCTTACATGAAATTACATGCTCAAGAAATGGATGAGCAAGTAATGATGCAACATGTTGATTTATATGTCAATAAATATTCTATTGATTTAGGAGAAGCAGGCAGAGCAGCTGTAACAAAAATGTTTAATTTAGCTCAACAAAAAGGAGTTATTCCTAAAATTAAGAATTTTTTATTTGTATAACAGATTTTGTGTTTGAATTTTAACCTCAAACGTTTAACCATTAACTTTTAAATATGATAGTAGTAACAGGAGCAGCAGGATTTATAGCTAGTTGTTTGGTAAGTAAGCTTAATCAAGAAGGATTTAAAGACATTATTTTAGTAGATGATTTTTCTAACACAGAAAAAAATAAAAATTTTGAAGGAAAAACATACACTGATAAAATAGAACGTAAGTTTTTTTCTGAATGGTTAGACAATAACCATCAATTAGTGCAATTTATATTTCATTTGGGAGCTAGAACAGACACCACAGAATTTGATAAAGCCATTTTTGATGAGCTTAACTTAGATTATTCAAAAGAAATATGGAACAAATGTGTGGAATACGGTTTGCCTTTAGTGTATGCCTCATCGGCAGCTACATACGGAATGGGAGAGCTGGGCTATAAAGATGACCACAGTATTGTTGAACAATTAAAACCACTTAATCCTTACGGAGATTCTAAAAATGACTTTGATAAATGGGTGCTTAAGCAAGAAAAACAACCCTATTTTTGGGCGGGGTTAAAGTTTTTTAATGTTTATGGTCCGAATGAATACCATAAAGGTAGAATGGCTTCGGTTATTTTTCATGCGTATAACCAAATAACTAAAACCGGAGAAATGAAATTATTCGCTTCTCATCATCCTGATTACAAAGACGGAGAGCAATTAAGAGATTTTGTATATGTTAAAGATGTGGTAAATGTCTGCCTCTTTTTATTAAATCACCGCAAAGACTCGGGAATTTACAATTTAGGTTCAGGGAAAGCCAGAACTTTTTTAGATTTGGTAAATAATACGTTTAAAGCTATGAATTTAACTCCGAAAATAAGTTTTATTCCAACTCCCGAAGATATTAGAGATAAGTACCAATATTTTACAGAAGCTGATATGTCTAAGTTGAAAGCAATTGGATACAACCAACCTTTTACTTCTTTAGAAGATGGAGTGGAAGATTACGTTAAAAACTATCTATCCTCGGCAACTTATTACTAAGAAATCACGTCTATGTGGAGTAAGTTAATAAATAAAATGGTACATTTACACGAATTAAAAATTAAAACTATGAAAAAAATAACAATAGCACTTATAGGACTTTTTATGATGTCTCCCATTTTTGCACAAGAAAATGTAAAACTATCTTTATGTGGAAAATCAGCAATAACCATCAGCGATTTAGATAAATGCAGATCAATAGAAGTAGATCAGGACGGTTACAAGGTGTATGGATTTACTGTTTCATTTGAAACTGCTGATAAAAAAACATTAAGATTTACATTAGAAGCAAACGAAGTTTTAGGTGATGCGTTGGAAGCAATAAAAAAACACCAACCAACTTCACTTAAATTTAGTAATATTAATTTGATTAACGCTGCCGGAGAGAATCTTCCAACTTCAGATTTAACAATTGGAATTAAATAATTAAGAAACCAAATTTATAAAAAAAACCTAACAAGAAATTGTTAGGTTTTTTTTGTGTTTATACGTTTGAGTGATTAATCTTCATCGTCTTCTTCATCATCAAAATCTTCGTCATCTGCATCTTCAAAGTCGTCCTCATCACTATCTGCATCCAATTCATCTTCAATACCATCAATTGAATCCGGAGTGTCTGGAGTATCGTCATCATCTTCATCCTCATCATCAGAATCAACTAACTTTACAGCAGATTTAAAATTATCTAACACTACTAAGTAAGAATCCTCTTCATTGATTTTCCAAATAATTCCACGTTCGATTTCTCCCTTATAAGGAAAATCAACCATTTTGATGTCATCTGCTTCTATAAGCTCCGCAATTTCTTTTTGCGTTTTTCTGTCGAAGCTCGAAAGCTTTTTTATTGATCGTGCCATTATCTATAAAAACTTGATTTATTGCGACAATATTAAAAATATATATTGATTGAAAAATAAAATTAATAAAAATTTTTACAATTTATTTTTAGCTGCTAACAAAGTGTTTTTCAATAAAGAAACTATTGTCATAGGACCAACCCCACCCGGAACCGGAGAAATGTAAGCACATTTTTGGGCTACGTCATCGAATTTAACATCACCTAAGAGTCTAAAACCTGATTTTTTAGATGCATCTTCCACACGATGTATCCCAACATCAATTACGGTAGCTCCCTCTTTTACCATATCGGCAGTTACAAATTCAGGCTTGCCCAAAGCAACAATTAATATGTCGGCTTGTTGTGTAATTTCTTTTAAGTTTTTGGTTTTACTGTGGGTAATGGTAACGGTACAATTTCCGGGATAAGTATTTTGCCACATCAACACACTCATGGGAGAGCCAACAATATGACTTCTACCTATTACTACACAATGGTTACCTTCTGTTGGAATTTCGTAATGTTTTAGCATTTCTGTAATACCAAGAGGGGTTGCGGGTAAGAAAGTTGGTAAGCCCAATAGCATTTTACCTAAGTTAGACGGATGAAAACCATCTACATCTTTTTCAGGGGCAATAGCTTCAGTAATTTTTTGCTCGTCAATATGTTTTGGTAAGGGTAATTGAACAATAAATCCATCTAAATCGGGGTCGTTATTCAATTTGTTAATTTCGTTTAGTAAGTGTTCTTCGCTAATGTTTTCATCTAATCCTACCAAGGTACTTTTAAACCCAACCACATCACAAGCTTTAACTTTAGCATTTACATAAGTTCGGCTTGCTCCATCATTTCCTACCAATACAGCAGCTAAGTGAGGGGGTCTTCCACTTTTGTCTTTGAGTTGGGTTACTTCTGCTGCAATTTCTTGTTTTAATTTATCGGCAACATCTTTTCCACTAATGATGGTTGGCATATTAAAAAAGTTTAGATGATTAGTAATTTCATTTATCTATTTATTATCGTTTCATGTTTGGCATACTTTTCATCAATTGAGCCATCTTGTTTTTGTCGCCCATCATTTTCATCATTTTACCTGTTTGCTCAAATTGTTTAATGAGTTTGTTTACTTCTTGTATGGAAGTTCCGCTGCCATTGGCAATTCTTTTTCTTCGGCTGCCATTTAATAATTTTGGTTGAGCTCTTTCTTCGGGTGTCATAGATTGAATGATAGCTTCTACACTTTTAAACGCATCATCATCAATATCCACATTTTTGGTAAGTTTACCTAATCCGGGTACCATTCCAAGTAAATCTTTCATGTTCCCCATCTTTTTTATTTGACCAATTTGATCCATAAAATCATTAAAATCGAATTGGTTTTTAGCAATTTTTTTCTGTAATTCTCTTGCTTTTTTCTCGTCATATTGTTCCTGAGCTCTTTCTACCAAACTTACCACGTCTCCCATACCTAAAATACGGTCGGCCATTCTACTAGGGTAGAAAACATCCAAAGCATCCATTTTTTCTCCGGTACCAATAAACTTAATGGGTTTGTTGACAACAGAACGGATAGAAAGAGCAGCACCACCTCTGGTATCACCATCAAGTTTGGTTAAAACCACTCCGTTAAAATCCAGCCTATCGTTAAATGCTTTGGCAGTATTTACGGCATCTTGCCCTGTCATAGCATCTACTACAAACAAAATTTCGTGGGGAGAAACCGCATTTTTAACCGCAGCAATTTCATTCATCATTTGTTCATCTACTGCCAAACGTCCGGCAGTATCTATAATTACTGTATTAAAGCCTTTTTGTTTGGCTTCAGCAATAGCTTTTTTAGCAATCTCTACCGGATTTTTATTTTCCTTATCAGACCAAACTTCCACACCAATTTGTTCTCCTAAAACATGCAATTGATCGATAGCCGCAGGACGATAAACATCGCCTGCAACCAACAAAGGTGTTTTGCCTTTTTTTGTTTTAAGGTAATTTGCCAATTTCCCCGAAAAAGTAGTTTTACCGGACCCTTGTAACCCGGCAATTAAAATTACGGTAGGATTTCCTTTAATATTAATTTCCGATTCTCCACCTCCCATAAGTTCAACAAGCGAATCGTGGGTAATTTTTACCATTAATTGGTTAGGAGAAATGGAATTAATTACGTTAGCTCCCAGTGCTTTCTCTTTTACTTCATCGGTAAATTGTTTAGCTACTTTGTAACTTACATCGGCATCGAGCAATGCCCTTCTAATTTCTTTTACAGTTTCAGCAACGTTAATTTCTGTTACTTGTCCTTGTCCTTTTAATACCTTAAAGGCTCTTTCTAACTTATCCGATAAACTATCAAACATAATTGTCTTTAAATTTTAATGTCAATTACAAAAGTACAATTTTTTATTGCTTTTTGTAACGTGATTATTTTTATAAAGTTGATTGTTCACTGCAAAAGGTATTGAATTAATTGTTCTATACTCCGTGCAATTCAATTTGTTTTTTTAGCGATAGTTTAATACAATGATATACTCAACTGTATTATAAAGCTAATTAGATGTTTAAGAAATTGATTGTCTTCTACGTTCCAATTCTTTTTTTATCAATTGAAGTTCTCTACTTGTTTGTCCGGCAATAGAGGTATTTTCTTCAGCTCTGCGAATTAAGTAAGGCGTTACATCTTTTACAGGGCCGTAAGGTACGTATTTCGCAACATTGTAGTCGGCTTTTGCTAAATTGTTGCTAATATGGTCGCTCATACCTAACAATTGAGCAAAGTAAATTCTGCTGTCGTTTTTGGAAACGTGATGCTCTTTCATTAATTGACTAAGGTACAAGGCACTTTCTTCGTTGTGGGTGCCACTACAAAACGATACGGTTTCAATATTTTCTATACAGATTTTTTGAGCCAAATTATAATCCCTGTCAGTATCGGCTTTGGTTTTTTGCATAGGATCGGGGTAGCCCATTTTTTCAGCTCTTTCGCGTTCTTTTTCAATGTATGCTCCTCTAACTAATTTTAATCCGACTATAAAACCTTCATTTTTGGCAGTGGCTATTAATGTTTTTATATAAGCAATCCTATCCCAACGATAAAGTTGTACTGTATTGTAAACAATGGCTTTTTCTTTATTGTATTTACGCATCATTTCCAACGCTAACTCATCTACCGGATTTTGAATCCAAGTTTCTTCTGCATCTATAAAAACAGGAACATTTGCTTTAAATGCAGCTTGACAAAGTGTATCAACTCGATTTGTAAAACGCTCAAATTCTTCTTTTTCCTGAATGCTTAATTGTTTTTTAGCATTAACTTTTTCTAGCAGTTCAAATCTTCCAAAACCTGTTGGTTTAAAAACCGCAAATGGGATATTTTTTGAAGAAGCTGATTTTTTAATAGTATTTATAACTTCATTTACATTGGCGTCAAATACTGTTTCCAGCTGTTTTCCTTCAACGGAATAATCTAATATGGTTTTTACATTTAATTCCGCTAATCTCTTGGTAGTTGTAGCTGTTTCTTCAATGTTTTCTCCTCCACAAAAATGTTTAAAAATAGTAGCTCTTATTATTGGAATAGGAAAATACAACGGCATGAATAGTTTTAACAACGTAGGACCAATTTTAATTAACCAATTCCAGGCAATAATTTTAAAAAGCCAATAGCTGCGTTTTATTTCTGCATTGGTTTTTCCGGCAAAAGCAATTTCTGTGTTGTTAAAATCCATTTCTGTTAAATATAGTCCAAAATTACACCGCGAAATTAATTGAATTTATGATTAGGATTAGTTTTTTTTAGATTTGTTGTTGGAGGGTATCAATTTGAGGTTTGAAGTCTGATTTTTTAACAAAAAAACCTCCAAGATTTTGAGCAACCTTGGAGGTTTAATAAATTTATTAATTGGTGGTAAACGACTAATTATTTACTATCTAAAAACTCATTGAATTCATCTACTGTTGTAGAGAAAGTAAAATCATCACTTAATTGGTAATAGTTCTTTTTATCAGCACAAAAATCGTAAGCAAATTTAGCATATTCAAACTTAGTTTCTTCAAAGCTAAACAAACTCATAATGTCTTTAATTTGATTGACAGAAAGACAGTTGTTTTTGGTAAATGTTTTAGCAACTTTTAATTTGGTATCGGCAAATGATTGTTTTTCTACGGAGGCTTTTCCGGCATTAAAATCTGAAGCAGGAATAGCTTGGTAGCAACCTGCTGGAGTTGTTTCAACAGGAATAGGCTCATGAACAGGGTTGGTAGTCATTCCTTCGTTATAATTTCCTGAAGTTGTAGAGCTTGACGTTACTGTAGTGGTGGTAGTTGTAACAGTTTGAGAAGAGGTAGATGAAACATTGGTTCCTGTGTTCATACCACCATCGTTAACACT
>DATGOR010000353.1:0-15194 GCA_035305805.1 Vicingaceae bacterium
CTGTCATCGTAATTTTTATACACTTTACTTCCAAATTCTTTTTTCTCCATTTTGTTGATTTCTTCCATAATAATGGAAAGACCGGCATTGGCATTGGTAGCTCTTACGTATGTTCCATTTCCTTCAGCAGCAATCTCTTGCAACATTTTTTCGTTTAGCTTAGAAACAATAGTATTGTTGTTATTGTCTTTTCTAAATCCTATTTGTCTTCCATTTTGATAAACGGGTAGAGGGGCTCCATTTTCAGAACCCATTCCAATTGTATGCACATACACATCGTTTTCTAAAGCATTTGCAGCAGCACCTAGTGCATCATCTTCGTGATTTTCACCATCTGTAATAACAATAATGGCTTTGCTAGTGCCGTTTTCAAAATCGAATGAACGCAAAGCTAAATCAATAGCTTTACCGATAGCGGTGCCTTGTACAGGTACAATGTCGGTACCAATGCTTTCCAAAAATAATTTTGCTGATGAATAATCGGTAGTAATTGGTAATTGAACATAAGCCTCTCCCGCAAAGATAATAATTCCCAATCGGTCGTTTTGAAGTTTTTCAAGTAGCTGATAGATGGCTCGTTTTGCTCTTTCTAATCGGTTGGGAGAAAGGTCTTCAGCCAACATACTATTAGAAACATCTAAGGCTATCATTAAATCTACTCCTTCTCGCTTTACTTCTTCTAATTTAGTACCGTATTGTAAGTTAGCCAGGCCTATAAACAAAGAAATCATTGCTAATGCATAAAAAATAAATTTTATAATAGGTTGTGAGTTAGAAACTTCAGGGATTAACCGCTTGGTAAGGTGAGAAGAAGCTAAGTCTTTTAAAGACTTTTTACGCCATTTTCTAAACAACCAAAAAGCTAGTAATAGCAACGGTAAAACTCCTGCTAAAAGATAAAGGAATAATATGTTTTCAAACCTAAACAATGCTTCTATATAAAGTAATACTTAACAAAAATTCAACTAATAACAGTACAGCTGCTGCCATGGCAAAAGGCAGAAATTGCTCTGATTTTTTTCGGTAATCGGTTACGTTAATTTTGGATTTTTCCAACTGGTCTATTTCTTTATAAATGGCTTTTAATTCTTGATTGTTTTTAGCTCTAAAATACTGCCCATCTGCCATTTCTGCCACTTGAGACATGGTTTCTTCATCTATTCTAACAGGTACATCTTGATATTGTTTTCTGCCAAACTGATCAACGTATGGAGTAGGAGCAGTACCGGTTGTTCCAACACCAATGGTATAAACACGAATACCAAACTCTCTGGCAATTTCTGCAGCAGTAACAGGAGGGATAGACCCTGAGTTGTTTACTCCGTCAGTTAGTAAAATAACTACTTTGCTTTTGGCTTCACTATCTTTTAAACGATTAACTGCTGTTGCCAGTCCCATACCTATTGCTGTTCCGTCTTCAATCATTCCGTTTTGAATGCTTGAAAATAAATTTGTCAATACATCATGGTCGGTAGTTAAAGGACATTGAGTAAAACTTTCTCCGGCAAAAACCACCAAACCCATTCTGTCGTTGGGTCGATTGGCGATAAATTCCATTGCAATATTTTTACAAGCTTCTAGTCTATTGGGTTTAAAATCTTCTGCTAACATACTTCCCGAAACATCTATACTCAATACAATATCAATTCCTTCAGTAGAAACATCTTGCCAACTAGACGATGTTTGTGGTCGGGCAATGGCGGTGATTAAAGCAATTACACCAAGTATTCTTAAAACAAGCAATAAATGCCTTGATTTTGATAAAAAAGTAGTGGTTAATCCTTCATTGGTGCTAATTTTAACATTCCCCTGCTGTTTATTTAGTCGTAAAATGTGCCATAAAACCATTAAAGGAATTACAAGCAACAGCCAAAAAAAATCAGGATTGGCAAATGATATGTCGTACCAAAAATCAAGCATGATTATCGTTGTTGTTTAATTCAATTAATTTGGTAGCTTCCACAAAAGTCATGGCAAAAACTAAACTGTTTTCGTTTTCTTGGGGCAATGGCTGTTCTTTGGCAAATTTCACTAAGTCGGCTAAAGTAAGTGTTTGAGAAAGCTTCATCTTAACTTCTTCAGGAATTTGGTGTAATCTTAATCCAAACATAATTTCAGCTGTAGTTTCTTCCAACGCATTTACTTTATATCTTTCCTCAATATAAGTCCTTAATATTTCAGAAATTTCGGAATGGTAAGCTTTTATTTTCCCATTTTGCCACAATTGTTTTTCTTGTAATTCTTTTAGCTGTTGGAGTGCAAGAATGTGTGCAGGAATTTTTGGAGTTGGTTTTTCTTGTGTTTCAATAGGTTTTTCTCGTTTTAAATACCTTATTAAAAAGTAAATGCCTAATGCTGCTAATAAGATGGCTGTCAACCATATCCAATTGTCCTTTAACCAATCAATAATAGAAAATGGTTCAGGTAATGGTTGTTTGATGTCAAAAATAGCTGCGGAGGTATCTACCTCAACACTTTGAACCTCTAATAAAAGTGCATCCGTTTCAATGGTGTCGTTATTTATTAGGATAGGATAGGGCGGTATTACATAATAACCCGAATCAAAACTAGTAATTAGTAAAGACAGTGATTGACTATAAAGTCCATTTTCATCTTGCTCAGAACTATCAATTTTAGATTGGGTTAATACTTCAATTTCTTTAATAATAGTATCAGAGAAGGTTGGAAATGTAACCTGTGTGTTTTGATTAGAATAAGTGGCAATAAAATGCAAATGTGTTTGTTCCCCGATTAATAAATAATTGGTATCTAAAATTGCTTTTATAGCAACATTTTGACCAGTTATTGTAGCACTAATGAATGTGAAAAAAAGTAACGATATGTAAACTAATTTTTTCAAGCTCTTTTCTTAAATAATGTCATTAATGGTTTAACATAATCTTGATGCGTGCCAATATCCACGAAATCTACTCCGGCTTTTTTAAAAATATTGGTCAAAATAGTTTTTCTTTTTAAAAACGATAATTCGTACTCTTTTTGAACATTTTTATCGGATGTATTTATCCAACTGATTTTTTGATTTTCAACATCCTCAAAAGGCACTAAACCGATATTAGGCAATTGTTCTTCCGCTTTATCATAAAGCTTCAGTAGTATCATATCGTGTTTTTTATTGGCAATTTTAAGAGCATCTTCAAAATTATATGGAGCGATAAAATCCGAAATTAAAAAGGTGGTTGCTCTTCGTTTAATTACATTGTTTAAATATTTTAAAGCCAACTCTATATTGGTGCCGTGGCTTTCGGGTTGAAAGTCTATTAAATCTCTAATAATCATTAGGATGTGGCTTTTACCTTTTTTGGGAGGAATAAATTTTTCTATTTTATCGGAAAAGAAAATCACTCCCACTTTATCGTTGTTTGAAATAGCAGAAAATGCTAGTACAGCACATAATTCTGTAGCTAATTCTTGTTTGCTTTTTTGTTTTGTTCCAAAATATCCTGACTTACTTACATCTACCAACATTACAACTGTCATTTCCCTTTCTTCCTCAAAAACCTTCACGTAGGGGTGGTTGAATCTGGCAGTAACATTCCAATCAATGGTTCTGATTTCATCTCCATGTTGGTATTCTCTAACTTCGCTAAAAGCCATGCCTCTACCTTTAAAAGCAGAATGATATTCTCCCGAAAAAAGCTGATTGCTTAGCCCTCGGGTTTTTATTTCTATCTTTCTTACTTTTTTAAGTAGTTCAGATGTATTGCCGGAATCAGCCATAATGAACTTGAATTAATAATAAATGGTTAACCAAAATTCTTTTATAAATAAGGAATTATGGAATTTCCACATTATTTAAAATACCATTAATAATATCGGTAGAAGTAATGTTTTCTGCTTCTGCTTCATAGCTTAACCCAATACGATGCCTTAAAACATCGTGGCATATAGCTCTAACGTCTTCCGGAATAACATAACCTCTTCGTTTGATAAAAGCATAAGCTTTGGCAGCTAAAGCCAAATTAATACTAGCCCTTGGAGACCCACCGAAAGTTATCAGGTTTTTATAATCAGGAAGTTTATAGTCTTCAGGATGGCGAGTTGCATCAACAATATTTACGATATATTGCTCTATTTTTTCATCCATATACACTTCCCTTACTACCTCTCGGGCTTTTAAAATATCTTCCGGTTTAAGTACGCAATTTGGTTTTGGAAAACCGGCTTTTGAAATATTGTTACGAATAATGATTTTTTCTTCGTCTTTTTTAGGATAATCTAACACTACTTTCAGCATAAATCTATCTACCTGAGCTTCGGGTAAGGGATAAGTCCCTTCTTGTTCTACTGGGTTTTGAGTGGCTAAAACTAAAAAAGGTTCCGGTAAATGGAAGGTTTCTTCGCCAATGGTAATTTGACGTTCTTGCATGGCTTCTAACAAAGCACTTTGCACTTTTGCCGGAGCACGATTAATCTCATCTGCTAAAACAAAATTGGCAAAAATAGGTCCTTTTTTCACAGAAAAAGCTTCTTGCTTTTGGTTGTAAATCATGGTACCTATAATATCGGCAGGTAATAAATCCGGTGTAAACTGAACTCGACTAAATTTAGCATCAATGGTTTTAGCAAGCGTATTAATTGCTAAAGTTTTTGCTAATCCGGGCACTCCTTCTAACAGTATGTGGCCGTTTGACAACAATCCGATAAGCAAACGCTCGGTCATGTGTTTCTGACCAATTATTACTTTGTCCATTTCCATGGTAAGTAACTCTACAAAAGAACTTTCTTTTTGTATTTTATCATTTAATGCTCTGATATCAACATTTCCAGCTCCGCTGCTTCCTTCCATATTTGAAGATGGAGTTGTTGGCGTATTTGCTTCTTCCATAATTTTGGTTTTTTGGTTTGCTAAATTAAGCAGCCAAGTTAGTTAATTGCTTTTTAGTATAGCCATTCGGTGTTAAAAATTGTTAAGCTTTAGAGCTAATTTTTATCTTTCTAAATCAATACAAAAGGTTGTTATAAGATTCCAATAATAATAAAGCAATAACTATATTTTAGTGAATAAAATAATTAACTTTATAGCCGTTTAATAAAATACCCAAAACCTATGTTTAAATCTATCTCTTTATTTATATCGGCCATGTTGGTTGGTGTATTAACTTTTGCGTCAGTAGATGCTTATGTGCTTACAGGAAATGAAGCCTCTGATTTGGCACCGAATGCCAACAAGGTAAGAATGAAAAATTTCACTTCAGTACCCAATTATATACAGTTTGTACAAGGCAAAGAATTGCCCTTGGAAAAATTAGAAGTTTGGCTGAGAAGATATTATCAAACAGACGATAATTATGGATTAACCTTACTTTCGATTGAAGAAGATGAATTAGGATTCAAACATTATAGGTATCAGCAAACCATTAATGGAATTCCTGTTAAGCTAGGAATGTATATCGCTCACACCAAAAACGGAATGATTCATTCTATGAATGGAGAGCTGTTTGATAATATTAATGCTGTTTCAAATGCAAATATAGCTGAAAGTACAGCACTTTTTAAAGCACTCAATCACATAGGTGCAGATTTGTACAAATGGGAAATCCCTGAAGCTGAAGCACATTTGAAATGGGAACAAAATGACCCAAATGCTACTTATTATCCTCAAGGAGAACTTACATACATTAATGATGGGGCAATTCCCAATAATGAACTAAGGCTTACTTATATGTTTAATGTGTATGCACAAACACCTTTGAGTAGAAAAGAAATTTATGTAGATGCACAAACGGGTGCTATCGTTTGGGAAGAAAACAAATTACATGATGCAGATGTAGTAGGTACTGCTGCCACAGGTTATAGTGGTACTAAAACTATGACATTCGACTTTACAGGAACAAATTACAGGTTAAGAGAAAGTGGTAGAGGGAATGGAATTAGAACTTTTAACTGTAATAATACAACTACTTATAGCAATACTGATTTTACTAACCCAACAGCCAACTGGACAACTTTTAATCCTGCAGTAGATGTTTACGCAACAGATGCTCATTGGGGAGCAGAAATGACTTATGACTATTTCTTTTTAGAACACGGCAGAAACAGTATTGACAACAATGGGTTTCAATTAAATAGTTATGTTCATTACGATAATAACTTTTTTAATGCATTTTGGGACGGACAAAGAATGACTTACGGAGATGGGAATAACAATGCCACACCTTTAACTGCCATCGATATTGCCGGACATGAAATTACTCACGGGTTAACTACATTTACTGCAAACCTTGTATATCAAGCAGAGTCAGGAGCTTTAAATGAATCGTTTAGTGATATTTTTGGAAATTCAATTGAACGTTATGCTCGTCCAACTCAAAACAGTTGGCAAATGGGAGAAGATTTAGGAATTGTAATCAGAAATATGCAAAATCCTAAAGCTGAAGGTGATCCTGATACTTATTTTGGACAAAATTGGGCTTCCTTAACAGGAGGAGACAACGGAGGTGTTCATACAAATAGTGGGGTACAAAATTATTGGTACTATCTATTAACCATGGGTGGTTCCGGAACAAATGATAATAACGACAATTACAATGTTACCGGATTAGGATTAGTAAAAGCAGGAAAAATAGCTTTTAGAAATTTAGTGGTTTATTTAACTACGTCATCTCAATATGCTGATGCAAGGTTTTATTCCATTCAATCTGCTACGGATTTATATGGTGGTTGTTCTCCGGAGGTGGCTTCGACAACAAATGCTTGGTATGCTGTTGGAGTAGGAGGACCTTATCAGCCGTTTACAGTAAGCGATTTTAATGCATCCATCACTACTTCTTGTATAGCACCTTTTACAGTTACTTTTAACAATACTAGTGTTAATGGAACTACTTTTCAATGGAATTTTGGTGATGGCAATACTAGTACTCAACTTAGTCCAACCCATACATATACAGCAAACGGAACTTATAATGTTACTTTAATTGCTGATGGTGGTGCTTCTTGTGGTAAGGATACCGTAGTAAAAAATGCTTATATTACCATCGATCCCAACTTACCTTGTATTGTAACGATGCCTGCCAACGGTTCTGCAACTACACAGACAGCATGTTCAGGGACTATTTTTGATAGTGGTGGCCCAAATGGAGATTACGGTGCTAATGAAAACTCAGTAATTACCATTTCTCCAATAGGTGCAGCAGATGTAACGCTTAACTTTATAAGTTTTGATATAGAAGCAGGACAAAATAATAGCTGTAATTGGGATGACTTGAAAGTGTATGACGGTAATTCCACTGCTGCGACTTTAATTGGTACATATTGCAATAACAACATACCAACTACCATTACATCAACAGGTGGAAGTATTACAATAGAATTTAGTTCTGATCAGGCTGTTGAAGAAGCAGGTTTTGAAATCGATTGGTCTTGTAATTTATCAAATGTTGCTCCTGTGGCAAATTTTGATGCAAATGTTGATTCTACTTGTACCGGTGAAGTTCAATTTACAGATTTATCTACCAATGGGCCAACTAGCTGGCTTTGGGATTTTGGTGACGGAAATAATTCATCTCTTCAACACCCAACGCATACTTATGCAGCAAGTGGAACATATACGGTACAATTAACTGCTACTAATGCTATTGGAAACCATGTAGAAACAAAAACCAACTATATTAACGTTAATATGCCTGCTAACCCAACAGTAACCGGGGATGTTGTTTGTGAAAACAATATTGCCAACTTATCAGCAAGTGGTAATGGAACGCTTAACTGGTATAATGTAGCAACGGGTGGAACAATTATTAATACAGGTAACAATTTTACAACACCTGTTTTAACCTCCTCAACTACTTATTATGTGGAAGATGTTATAGCCTCTCCAACTTTAAGTATGGGCAAACCTAATAATTCAGGAAGTGGTGCTAATTTTAACAATCAACAACATTTGTTATTTGATGTATATGCTCCTATGGAAATAATTGAAGTAGATGTGTATTCCGGAGCTAGTGGAAACCGAACTATAGAGTTAAGAAACAGTAGTAATGTGTTGCTTCAATCTACTACAGTAAATATTCCTACAGGACAACATACCGTACAATTAAACTTTACAGTAACTCCAGGAACGGATTACCAATTAAGATTGGCTAATGGCTCTAACATAGATTTATACAGAAATGACGGTAGTGTAAATTATCCTTATACTTTAAATGGTATGGGTTCTATTACTAGGAGTACTGCCGGAACAAACGGAGGATTGTCACATTATTATTTCTTTTACAATTGGAAAGTAAAAGCACCGGATTGTATTAGTGGAAGAGAAGCAGTAACGGCAACTGTTAACAATTGTACAGATGTTGATGAACTTAATCAAAATCAGGGTGTTTATTCTTACTTTAATCACCTTATTAATAACCTACAATTAAAAATGACAGGTTTAGCTGCTGGTAAATACAATGTAACTATTACCAACGCTTTAGGACAAACAATAACTGAAGAAGCAGTTAATATCACTAACGATGTTCAACAACATCAAATTAACTTAGAAAAAGCATCTAAAGGTATCTATTTTGTTACTATTTATAACGATGCATTTAATTATACATCTAAGTTTGTAAAACCATAGTGGTTTACATTTAATAAACGAATTACAAACGGCTTAAGATTATCTTAAGCCGTTTGTTTTTTTAGCCATTATAATATCCTAATTTTGTAACAATGGATAAGCTAATTTTGATATGGAAATACATAGTTTATTGGTTTAAATCAACTAATGCTCATGGAATTCAATCTCCATTTGTCTTTGAATTGTATAACGATTGCATTATCGAAAAAAACAAATTTTACAGTTTTGATAATATAGAATCTATCAGAGCCATGCTGTTGTTAAGTAACCAAAAAATTGAGGTCAAAGATTTTGGGGCAGGTTCAAAAGTGCATAATTCTAATACAAGAAGAATCTCAGGGATTGCAAAATACGCTTCAAAATCACCAAAATTTGGACAAATACTTTTTAGGTTAGCTAACAAGTTTAAACCTAAAAATATTATTGAAATAGGCACTTCATTAGGAATAAGCACCATGTATTTGGCAGCTCCCAACTCTAAAACAAAAGTTTACACTATTGAAGGATGCCCAAATATTGCTAAAGTAGCTAAAGTAAACTTCAAAAAAATTGGTTTTAATAACATTTCTTTAATTAATGATACTTTTGAAAAAGCCTTGCCTAACTTGCTAGAGCAAATGAGTGAAGTAGAAATGGTTTATATTGACGGGAATCACACTAAGAATGCTACCTTGTCATATTTTAACCAGTTACTACCAAAGATTACTTCCCAATCCATTTTAATTTTTGATGATATTTATTGGTCATCAGAAATGGAAGATGCATGGGAACAAATAAAAAACCATCCTAAGGTAACTGTTACCATAGACTTATTTGAGTTAGGAATAGTTTTCTTTAATCCGGAATTAAGTAAAGAAAATTTTGTACTAAGGGTTTGATTAATATGTTTTAATTTTACCTAGAGCAGAGTTGAGTGCGGCCAAAAGTTTATCGGTAGCTAAACTAACAGCCTGTTCTATAGTTGAATGATATGCAGTTACGGCAATAGGCTTTAGTTTTTCAATTCTTGCTTCAATGGTACATTTTATATCATCTTCTCCTGATTTCTGAGCATTTTGGTCAGATAAATGAACTTCTAGACGAGTAACTCTATCTTCAAAATTCTTTAATTCATTTTTTAAATCTTCTGTTAGCTTGTTAGTTAAGTTAGTTGTGCCAGAGATGTTTTTGTCAGTATTAATTTGTATTTGCATAATTATTATTTTTAGTAAATATCAAAATATTAAAATTTGTACGATGTTCAATGAATTTAAAATGAATTATTATTTATAGTAAGTTTTACTCGTTTTACTCTTCTTTTGTCAGAAGCTTCTACAGTAAATAATAGGTTTTTATAAGTTACACGTTCATTTTTTTGAGGTATTTTTTCGGCTAATTCAATTACCAACCCGGCTAAAGATTCGGCATCAATCTTATCATCTCCAAAAAGTTCATCTTCTTCTATATCAATAATTTTAAAAACATCATTTAGTTGTGTTTTACCATCAAACACATAGTTGTTTTCATCTAATTTAGAATAGGTAAGGTCCTCATCATCAAACTCATCACTAATTTCACCAACAATTTCCTCTAAAATATCTTCTAAAGAGATAATACCCGAAGTACCACCATATTCATCTACCACAATAGCAAGGTGAATTTTCTTTTCTTGAAATTCTTCCAATAAGTCGTCAATTTTTTTATTTTCAGGAACAAAAAATGGTTTTCTAACCAATGTATTCCAATCGAAGTTCTCTTTTTCTTCTAAGTGTGGTAATAAATCTTTGATGTATAAAATTCCGGTAATAGTATCGAAAGATTCTTCATAAACAGGTATTCTTGAGTAACCTGATTCTAAAATTGCAGTAATTACATCTTGATAAACAGCGTTTTTCTCTAACGCAACCACATCCACTCTTGCGGTCATTATTTGCTTTACACTAGTTTCTCCAAACTTAATAATTCCTTTTAAGATTTTATGTTCTTCATTGTCTTCATCAATGTCAGAAGTTAAATCTAGTGCATGAGATAAATCTTCTACAGTAATATCTAAACCACGTTGTTTTACATGTTTATCAATAAACCCTGTAAATCGCATGAGTAAAAAACTAATGGGATAGAGTAGGTAAGAGAGAAAAATTAAAGGCAAGGACATTAATTTGGATAGAAATAAGCCATTTTTGGTAGCGTAAATTTTGGGTATTACTTCGCCAAACAATAATATAATAAATGTAATACCAATTACCTGTATAAAAAAGCTTAAATACTCGTGAAGTGCACTAAAGTTAATTAGTTGATTGATAACTAAAGTGGTTAATAAAATTAGCCCAACATTAATGAGGTTATTGGCAACCAATATGGTAGCGAGTAATTTTTTTTGGTTTTGTAGTAGTTTTTTTACCCTTACCAATGAGGAATTGTTGGATTGATTGATTTCTTCCATATCCTTTGGTAAAAGTGAAAAATAAGCAATTTCAGATCCTGATACCAATCCTGAAAAAACCAACAAGACAATAACAGCTAACAACTCCAACGAAGTAATCAAATCAATAGAATTGATTACTGTTGAAAGAATAAAATGCAGTAAACTAATCGAAGGTAGGGGGTCGTCCAAAGTTTAAAGGTTTTGGTTATTAAAATGGTAAATCGTCAGTTTCTGTAGGTTCATTGTCTATCTGTGCAGAAGAAGCACTTCCTGAACTTTGAGATGAACTATTATCGTTGTTATCATCTCTTCTACCTAACATTTGCATGTTATCACCAACAATTTCTGTAGTATATCTATCATTACCTTCTTTATCTTGCCATTTACGGGTTCTTAATTTACCTTCTATATAAACTTGATTGCCTTTTTTTAGGTATTTTTCAGCAATTTCAGCCAAACCTCTCCAAAGAACAACGTTATGCCATTCAGTAATGGTTTTTTTTTCTCCGGAATTTCTATCGGTGTAGTTTTCAGAGGTGGCTATTGGAAAATTGGCAACAGCAGTTCCTCCTTCTAAATATCTAACTTCAGGGTCTTTCCCTAAATTTCCTACTAAAATAACTTTGTTAATTCCTGCCATGGTTCAATATTTTAATAAAAATCAAATGTAGTAAAAATTATCTTTTGAAATAAAAAAGAATGTTAAAAGCTATTAACATAATTTTCAATCAATTTAGGGAAAGGATATTGGTGGATGTTTCTAAGGGGTGTTTTAGAAAAATTTTCCAGTGTATTTTTTAGTTCTTTAGATGAATGAATGTGCCAAAAAGTAGCATGAATTTTTTGATGTGATAAGATATGTTTTTGAATGTTGGATTTTTTAGTTATTTTCCAATCGTCATTTGACAATAGTCTTGATAGAAGATTGTTGTGAAGCAATAAGTCATCAAAATGTTCTATGTTTTTTTTAGTTTCAATCATAGGGAAATCATAAAGTCCTTTCCATATATCGTTGGCAGTTCTTTTGTGAATATAAATGTTGTTTTTTGAATCGGTAATAACTAAATAATTGAAAAACCTATCCTTTTGTTTTAACTTTTTACTTTTTACAGGTAATTCGTTAATCATGCTATTTGTAAAGGCAATACAATTGGTGTTGAAAATACAATTAGTACAATTCGGATTTGTAGGAGTGCATTGTAATGCTCCAAACTCCATTATAGCCTGATTATAGGTAGCTGCGTTATTTTTATCAATTAATTCTTGAGCCAACTGCTTAAATGATTTCTTACCTTCTGAACTATCTATTGGAGTGTCTATTCCATAAACACGAGCAAGTACACGATAAACATTCCCGTCAACCACAGCATAAGGCTGGTTGTATGCGAATGAAGCAATAGCAGCAGCAGTATATTCACCAATACCTTTTAAAGACAAAATGGCTTTATAATCTTCCGGAAACTTACCATGGTGATTGTTAATAATGGATTTTGCAGCGGTATGTAAATTTCTTGCTCTGGAATAATAGCCTAATCCTTGCCAAAGTTTTAGCACCTCTTGTTCAGAAGCATTCGCTAGTTCGTTGATGGTTGGGAAGTTCTCGATAAAATTATGATAATAAGGTAATCCCTGATCAACCCTAGTTTGTTGCAAAATTATTTCCGATAACCATATTTTGTATGGATGGGTAGTGTTTCGCCAAGGTAAATCTCGTTTGTTTTGATGGTACCAATTAATTATTTCACTCGAAAAATCCATGGAATAGCTTTTAAAACAGCGAAATTACAAAACAAATAAGTAATCAATCTTGCGATTATAAATCAAACAGTTAGAGATTTGATGTGGTTTGTCGAAAGTTTTAAATGGTTAAGCTAAAATATGTTAATGTTTTTTAACGTATAGTAGCTTACTATACTTTATCTCTTATATTTGCACTCGAATTTACAGATGTAAATCAATTGATAAGTAAAAATTAAATTATTATAAACACTTAAAAGTTTTACAAAATGACAAAAGCAGATATCGTTTCTAAAATTTCAGAAAAGACAGGAATCGAAAAATTAACCGTTCAAACTACTGTTGAAGAATTCATGAAAACAGTTAGAAAATCACTAGAAGAAGGTAACAATGTGTATTTAAGAGGTTTTGGTTCTTTCGTAGTTAAAAAAAGAGCTGAAAAAACAGGTAGAAACATTTCTAAAAACACCACCATTATTATTCCTGCTCACAACATCCCATCATTTAAACCTGCAAAATCGTTTGTAGATAAAGTGAAAAAAAATGTGAAAGTTTAAAATTTTAGCTTACATTTGCCACTTCAAAAATTGAAGTAATAAAATTTTAACATATAAAATAAAGACATTATGCCAAGCGGTAAAAAAAGAAAAAGACATAAAATGGCTACGCACAAGCGTAAAAAAAGACTTAGAAAAAACAGACATAAAAAGAAATAATTTTCTTTAGGTCTTTAACCTCTTAGTACTTTATTTTAAGCATTAAACACAAGAAACTAGTTTCCATACGGTTACTAGTTTTCTTGTTTAACATCCCTTATGTGGAGCATGTAAATATCATCGTGCTACTTCATTGTAAAGTACGCTTTACCATAATTAAGTAATATAAGGTTTTTTTCAATCAAGTCAGACGCAGTAAATGAGTGTAGAGTTAGTAATAAATTCTTCACCTAATGAAGTTGTTATAGCCATTCTTCAAGATGGAAATTTAGTAGAATTACACAAAGAAAAATCGAACAATAACTTTTCAGTAGGTGATATATATCTCGGTAAAGTAAGAAAAATTATGCCGGGCTTAAATGCTACTTTCGTAAATGTAGGTTACGAAAAAGATGCCTTTTTACACTATTTAGATTTAGGAGCAAAATTTAATTCATTAGCAAAATTTACTACCGGAGTTTTAACCAAAAAAATAAACTCTTCCGCACTTGACTTTCAATTTGAGCCTGAAATAGAAAAAACAGGTAAAATAGAAAAAACCTTAAAATCTTCCGATCAAATTCTTGTTCAAATAGCAAAAGAACCCATCTCTACCAAAGGACCGAGATTAAGTTCTGAATTGTCTATAGCCGGACGTTATTTGGTATTAGTACCTTTTTCCAACAAAGTTTCTGTTTCTCAAAAAATAAAAGACAGCGATGAACGTGAGCGTTTAATAAGACTGATAAACTCGATAAAACCAAAAGGCTTTGGAGTAATTATACGCACTGTAGCCAAAAATAAAAAAGTGGCCGATTTGCATGCCGATATGAATGAATTGACGCAGCGTTGGGAAATGATTTTTAACAACTTAAAAAATGCTCAAGCTCCCAAAAAAATATTAGGAGAAATTGATAGAACAACTTCCTTGCTACGTGATTTGTTAAACAATGATTTTGGTAGTATTCATGTGAATGACAAACAACTTTATGATGAAATAAAGTCTTATTTGGTTTCTATTGCCCCGGACAAAGAGAAAATTCTGAAACACTACAATGGTAAACTACCTATTTTTGAGCAGTTTGGAATTGAAAAACAGATTAAATCATTGTTTGGTAAAAATGTTACCTTAAAAACCGGTGTTTACTTAATTATAGAGCATACTGAAGCAATGCATGTTATTGACGTTAATAGCGGACAAAGAGGTAAGAAAAAAGATAAATCTCAGGAAGAAAACGCATTGGAAGTAAATTTAGAAGCTGCTGCAGAAATTGCCCGACAACTTCGTTTGCGTGATATGGGAGGAATAGTAGTGGTTGATTTTATTGACATGAAAGAGGCAGATAACCGCAAACAACTGTATGAAAAAATGCAGGAATTTATGAAGTCTGATCGTGCAAAGCATAACATTTTGCCTCCTAGCAAATTTGGGTTGGTTCAAATCACTCGTCAAAGAGTTCGTCCGGAAATGGATATTAAAACTGCCGAAAAATGCCCTTGTTGCGGAGGAAAAGGAGAAGTTCATTCAACAGTACTATTGGTAGATGAAATTGAGAACAATGTAAGATACATTGCTCAGCAATTAAATATGAAAAAGATAGCCATATCTGTGCATCCTTATGTGGAGGCTTATATTAATAGAAAAAAAGGCTGGTTTTCATCATTGAAAAAAGAATGGGAAGCGGCTTATAAAGTACGCTTAGAAATAATACCATCAACAGCACAAACATTTTTGGAATACCATTTCTACGATGAAAATGGTGATGAAATTCATAAATAA